>JBBRWF010000252.1:0-6700 GCA_038249405.1 Anaerolineales bacterium | reverse complement strand
GTCTGGCCAGGTGTATTGATTTACCAGTTTGGAAATGCGCTGCAATTTGGAGATGATTGTACGCCGGCGAGATTCGGTGGGGTGGGCGGTGAGTACCAGCTCGATCGATAAAGTATCGAGCAAGCTTGCCATTTGTTCCGGGGTAAAGCCGCGTTGTTTGAGCGTTGCAATCGCTTCTTGGATCGATTCGTGCACGGGTGCATGTTCAAGTTCCTGCTCGCGTAAGAGCGCTATTCGGTAGTTCTCTTCGGCCAGGTTGACGAGGTCAAAATAAGTGGCAAAGGATGCCGCTACCGCGCGAGCCTGATCAGGCTGGAGTGCGGCTACGAGTTCTTGAAGGTGCCGGGCAGCGGTGTGCGATTCTGCCGGGTCAGCACTTCGTCGAGCCTTTGCTTCGGCTCGAATTCGTTCTTCCGTTTCAAAAATCAAAGGAGATTCAAGCTCTGTGATCACTTGGCCCAACTGGTCGCCCAGCAGGTGGATGAATTGTGAGATGTCCATAGTGCCTACCGTTAATTTGCGGATTGAAAAAGCGCCAAAAGCTTAGACAGACTGTGAACTGTAGCAAAGAGTGGGCCATTTTTATTAATGTTGTTTATTGGATTGAACCAGATTGCATTGATACCCAGTCGATTGGCGGCCAGCACATCGTTTTCAAGGCTGTCACCAATCATCAAGGTTTCTGAAGGGTTGGTGTGCAGGTCATTTAGTATGTGCTGATAAAAGGCTGCAGATGGCTTGTAAAAGCCGGTGTTGCTGTGGCAATAAATTTTCTTGAGGTAGTGATCAAGTTGTACAAGTGCCAGAGCTGCGCGGATTTCAGACTCGTCTGAATTAAGCGCTCCAGTTGCCAATGCCAATACCAGCCCGCGAGCATGCAAAGCGCTCAGCAAGGTATCGGCCCCATCGACTATCGTTACCTGCGGCCAGCTCATCATTGACGTGGCTTGAAATGGGTTGTCGTGCATCAGTGTATTGCCCCAATCGAAAAGGACAGTACGAAACAGGCTAAATTTCATGGATTGATTATAACCTCGTCAAATCCAAAAACAAAAATCCGCCCGAAAAAGAGGCGGATTAAGGTGAAATTTGGGTATTTTATCTACGGAGCAGGGTTTTATCTACGCCGGTTTCGATTGATGCGCCTGTTGTTTGAATTGCTCTGTTGAACTGGTGCAGTTGCAGGTGTGCCAGACGGGCCGGCTGCAGGCGCGTGCAGGCTTTGCTGGTAGTAATCGTCCAGCAGCATGGTGATGATGGCGGATTCATCTTCATTCTCTGCCAGGCTGTGTGCCAGGCTGTCGAAACGGTGTGAACGTTCACTGGCCAGCTTGTCCCGGCTGCGCAGACGTGCTTCCAGCAGGGCGGTCACCCGTTCGGCTACAATGGCTGCCACATCTTCATCACTGGGAATAGGACGTTCTTGAAGAGGAATGCTGTATTCTTTGGCGATTTTATCCAGAGTGAAGCGTTCGCCCTTGTTTACCAGGGAGATTGCAATGCCGCTTGCTCCTGCTCTGCCAGTGCGACCGGCGCGGTGAATATACGCTTCCATTTCTTCGGGTGGTTCGTACTGGATGACGTGTGAGAGGCTTGGGATATCCAGACCTCGGGCGGCCACGTCTGTTGCCACCAGAAAGCGCAAGGAGCCTTTACGTACCCGGTCCAGCACTCTTTCCCGCTCGGATTGAGACAAGTCGGCGGTTAACTGGTCGGCATCGTACCCAAAGCGTTGCAGGACCACTGCTACGTAATTGACCCGCATCTTGGTATTACAGAAAATGATGGCAGATGACGGATTTTCTATTTCGATCAGGCGCACAAGACTGCGATCTTTGTCCATCCCATCCACAATATAAAAGACATGTTCTGTCTCGGTAACATGGATATGATCGCTGCTCAGGCTGAGAAACTCTCCGTTGTAGATGAATTCGCGCGCGGTGCGCATAACCGAATCGGGGAACGTGGCTGAAAACATGCTGGTGTGAATGGCGCGCTGAGGTAAGTAACGTTTTACTTCCTGCATGTCCGGATAAAAACCCATGGAAAGCATCCGGTCGGCTTCGTCAAATATAAGCATTTTAAGGTTATCAAGCGAAAAAGTGCGCTTGAGCAAATGGTCAAGCACACGTCCTGGTGTTCCAACAACGATGTGGGCGCCTTTTTTAAGGGCTTCAATTTGTGTGTTGTAGCCCACCCCGCCATAGACAGCCACTGTGCGCAGTCCGGCGTCACCGATCAGCTTTTCAGCTTCTTGCCAGACCTGGCGGGCCAGCTCGCGTGTAGGCACCAGAATCAACGCCTGGCAGGTGTCTCGTTGCGGGTCAAGCCGGGCTAACATTGGCAACAAAAATGCGCCGGTTTTACCGCTCCCAGTTCTGGCCTGGATCATCATGTTTCGCGCCGCAAGCATATAAGGGATTGTGCGCGCCTGGACGGGCACAAGTGAAGTCCAGCCGGCACGTGCTGCGGCATCACGCAATTTTTCGGGCAGGGCTTCCAGGGTGGTTTCAGCCAGAGCGTTCTCTGGATGGGCATCAGGGGATGGCATCATAGTGGTCAACGAAATCTCGATTCTCTTTATTTGGTTATTTCCAGTATATCACCTGATAACAAAACCTCGCGGGTTATGCCCGCAAGGTTTTGAAAAAAAAGTTAATGATCAACCGCCTGTTTGCGTTTTTGCAAAATCTCTTCAAACCCAAAAAAGATGAAGGTTGCAGTCCAAATTACCAAGATGGCCAGTCCGCTTTGAAGTTGTGCCTGGTCTTCAGGTTTTTCAACTTCACGCAGGGACCGGCCGCTAAGTACATGGCCATGGACAAAAGAAACAACCACTGCCGCAATTCGCACGCCTGGCTCTGGTTGCCAGGTTACGCGGTTCTGTCCTTTTAAGCGAGCGTATGCAAGTACACCAGGCGGTAGCGCCGGAGCCTGTTGGCGCAACTGAGCAGATGTTGTGATCAGTTGGCCGGTGTTGTCAAAGATCATTAAAAAATGGAGCCAGGCTTTTGGCGATATCCACTTTTTGGTACTGGAAGAAGGATTCAGGGTCTGCGCCGCCCGAAATTACGGTGGCGGTGTCTTCAGCTATTTGGGCCTGCGGATCATTGGCATTTGCGGGCAGGGATTGCTGGATTGATAGGTATACGAGCCCGCATAAGCCAGAAGTGACGATTGCTCCTGGAAGCCATTTCTTGAAAATATATATGAGGATGTACATTGTCGGTTTTTTTGTGGCCTAAGTTCTTAATTCTTATGATTATCTTTGCGCAGCTCCTCGGCCATGGCGTGCCGGTGTAGTTGAGAGGATATACGTGCATGAACATCTTGCTTTTCAAAACGGGATATGCCGCGCGGGTGCATGGCACCGAATTCCACCAGGGGCTGTGCTTCTTGCGGTATGTATTCCTTGCCCTGCAGGGAAGCGATTATTACCGCAAATACTCGATTTGCACCTGTTGATCGGCAAGAGAGGACTGCATCAGAGTGTGCATCTCTGCTATGTGGGTATGATCTTCCTGGGCGCGTTTTTCCTGCATTTCTGCAATTTGCTTTTGGTATATTTCAGTTACGGTTGCGTATAGAAGAACAATTGAGCTGACAGCTACGCTCATTGTGTTTAGATAGCTGTTAATCATCAGCACCTGTATCTGGTTGCCGGCATAGATTACCAGAGGTATGAGCAGGCTGATCGTCAGGAGAATTACAAAGCGATTTGAGAGATAGCGTACAGGCCGGGGAAGGATATATTTATCCCAAAAATCATTAATGCGTTTCATATTGGTTGCAACCTCCTAATTTAATGTCAATCTTTCATTACAGTAGCTATATTTATGAAAATCGAATTAAATTGACAAATTTTCTTCCCAAACAGAATGGTATGCATTGAGCGCTTCAAAATAAGTAAGCATGCGCCGGTAAAAAGGGTGTGTGCTAATGGTCGCGCTGTCGCCAATGATGATCAGTTTGCGCCTGGCGCGCGTAAGCGCCACATTCATGCGGCGCACATCTTCCAAAAACCCGATTTGATTGTCCGGATTGGAGCGCACAAGTGAGACAATCACAGCTTCCTTTTCTCTGCCTTGAAACCCATCCACACTGTCGATTTCCAGGTCTGGATAAGATGCGAGCCGTTCGCGCAGCAAACGCACCTGGGCGGAGTAGGGTGAAATGATGGCAATTTCACTTGCTGCGAGTCCTGCTTCCATCAAAGCCTGCACCTTGTGGAAAACCAGCAAGGCTTCTGCTGGATTGAAACGGCTCTCGCCTCTGGTTTCAACTGATTCATCATAATTTGCGCCTGCCGTATCAATAAAATGAATGGCGGAACCGGTCAGCTCGTTGGCGGTCACGCCGGGAAGGTCTTGCAATAACTGTTCTTTGACTGAAGGATGTGCTGTAAGAGCTCCGTTGTAGAACTCTTGCGATGAGAATTCCATGATCTCGGTATGCATGCGATACTGAACGGTTAACTGGCGCGAAATTTCCTTTCCAAGATCTTTGATCAGACGCTCAAGGAGACTGATGTTAAAACCCTGCGCTGCAGCATCAGCGGAAATGACGGTGGGTGGAAGTTGATAATGGTCACCAGCCAGCACCAGTTTCTGCGCAAAGAGCAGCGGTGCCCAGGCTGCGGCTTCGGTGCTCTGGCTGGCTTCATCCATGATGCACCAATCAAAGCTTTGTTTCCCTAATAACTTTCGGTCCAGGCCGGTGTTGGTTGCGCAGATGATTTGCGCCGCACTCAGCAATCTTTCCACTAGCATATCTTCGATTTTACGCGCATCCGCCACGGCTTGTTTGGCTGCCTGGCGCAACGCATGACGAGCGCCAGGCTCGGGTTTGGCGCGGGTATACCTGGCTGCCTGTTCTCGAAAACTGCGGGCTTCGCGCATCAGCCGTTGCACGACCTTCATTTCAGGGTGGTTTTCAACTAGTGCATCCAGCGTGTGCTGGCGTACTTCAGGTAAGACTCGTTCTGGATGTCCCAGGCGAATGACTTTTTCGTCAGCGTTGCTTAATTTTTCAACCAGGTTGTCTACGGCGATATTGCTGGGTGCTACCACGAGTACGCGTTGACCCCTATTTACAATCTGCTGAATAAGTTCCACAATAGTGGTGGTTTTACCGGTGCCGGGCGGCCCATGAATGATGGCGACATCATTGGCGGAAAGTGCAAAGCGAACAGCTTCCAATTGGGATTCATTCAGGTTTATATTGTAAGGTTGCGGCTCGATCAGCGGTTGAAAAACCGGTCTGGTTATTCCCAAAAGGACATCGCGAAGTTCTGCAATACGTGACTGGCTGGCTGTTTGCGCCCGTTCGAGAGCCTGGTGCTGCCGCTGACGGGAAATTTCATCGCTGGAACGGTCCAGGCGAAAGGTGGGTCGCTCGGTTTCGGTCTCTGGCCATTGAGAAAAGGCCACCTGAATACTGTCTTTATATAATCTACTGACTACACCGCGCCAGCTGGATGCTTCGGAGTTGCCAGGGCCTTCCTTGGAGAGTATCACAGGTGAGCCGCCGCTCAGGCGCGTCCAGGGCAGCACCAGAGTCTGATTGCGCTTTCCCAATGTCAATAGGATATTCCCACCCAAACCGGCTGCTTCATCACGGATCACCAGATTGGTCAGCGTTGATCCACTGGCCTCCGCTTCCACACCTGAAAATCTTTGCATGTCGCGCAGAGATTGTTGCTTTTCGGCCTCGGCTTCCAGGTTAAGCAGACGGTTTAGGCGTTGAAAATGATTAGTTGCAGAGATGTTGGTTGACGACATGAAGTGACCTTATTTATGGATTTTTGACATACCTGTCAAAAAATTCCAGGCTGCGCTGGATTGCGTTGGTGAACTGGTTAGATATGTTGTGGTTGTCGCCGTTGTATTTATACAGTTCCACGTATTTTCCGGCATCCAGCATCTGGAAGTAAAGTGTTTCCGAAAAATCTAGCGGTACTTCTTCATCAGCAGTCCCGTGGTGTAACTGCAGCGGACCAGAAATATCAGCGAGATAGGAATTGGCAGAGATGGAGTTCCAGAATATTGGGTTTTGTTCTGGTGAGCCGTATGTTTCAATCAGGCTGCGCCAGGAAGTTCGTGTGGAAAATGGGGTTGGAATCGCCACAGCGTTAGGGCCGCGCCTCCATTTCGTGAGCATATCCGGGTAAGATGCCACAACCCCGCCCCAGATTACCCCGGCTTTAATGTCTTTGGTGATGACCATCACACGCAAGGTAATGTATCCGCCCATCGAATGTCCCCACATGCCCATGCGCTGAGAATCAGAATCTGGAAAGCGTTTCAGGCTGGCCACTGCATTGAGCACATCGATAACGTAATCCGTGGAATTGTAAGCGCCACGCGCAGTTCCTTCGGATTTATCGTGCCCGCGGTAATCAGAGCGGAAAACGATGAAGCCGCTGCGCGCGATGTTATCCACATAAGCAACATAGCGTTCGGTGGTGCGATATTGTTCTGGCGGGATGTAGCCGTGATTAAAAATGATCACTGGCCAGCCGGTAACCGGTTTTTCACCATTGGGAATAGTCAGCAGTCCGTAGATCTTCAGCCCTTCTGAGAGATAGGAAGCAATATAGCGCTTGTAATTGGAGCCAGTCGCCAGTTCCTTTTCGATGATCAGGTCGCTTCCAGGGAAAACGCCTGCGCGCATGGATTCAATCGATAAAGGAAAGGGGGGT
>JBBRWF010000251.1:0-6703 GCA_038249405.1 Anaerolineales bacterium | reverse complement strand
ATATAGGAGTAGTATCACCGCTAAAACCTGCTAAACTGTGGTAAAGAACAATTAACCAGACACATAAAGTTTTTCATACCCATACTACCAGATTTTTTTCAGCCCGACATCTGACAAAAATCACTATCTCAATAAAAATTGATACTCTCCTGCAATTACAGGGGTAAATTGCTGGCGCTAACACCCATTTACTTACAAGATGACAACCGGGCTACTGGTCTGATCCGACTTTTGAGCATTGCCCTGCGAGCGCTGACCTTGCTCGAACATGTTGTCCGCTAAAACTTGGCAAAAACCGGGCAAAGAATCGCTGGCGTTTATGCTGGCAATCCAAAACGTGCCACAGAAACACCCAAAGCCAAAACCATCCTGCGCGTTTTTAGGAACATCTATCTGGCTACCATCCAGATCGGCGGCCAAAAGTACCAGCAAGGGACGTCATTGAAAGATGTTTAGAAGCAAGTTTTGGCTCTCTACGAACTGCCTGCCAATCTCTACGATTTGCTACTACCCAATCCAAAATGACCGAACCGAAAGCTTTTGTTTTACATTCAACCGTTTGTTTCACCTTGCATATCACCCACTTGGATGAGGAGAAAAAGTACCCGTAATGATGATACAAGACTCGGGCAACTTGGTTATCATAGAATAAGAATGAAACCCAAGAAAAGGGATCCATTCTAAACCGCAGAACTCCGATCCATTCTTCCTAAGGCCTCGCGCTAAGGCAGAATGGGCAGCCACCCCCTTTGGCAGGGTTTTTCTGGAAACAGGAAAGCCTCCCGAAATCCCGTTCCGTACGGGATGAAATTGGAAAGGAGCACACCGCCATGCAAATCTCTAAAAACTCGCCTGGTTGCATCCTGGAGAGTATTATTTCTTCCAGCGAAAAAAAGCCAAAACTGGTTCTGGTCACTGGCATAAAAGGGACTGGTAAAACCCGCTGGTGCATGGATCTGGTTGAACATGCGCATGCTCGTGGTTTGAAACTGCATGGTTTAATTTCCCCACCAATTTTTGAAAACGATTATAAAGTCGGCATCGATCTTATGGATCTGCATACTGGCGAGCGCCGCCATCTGGCACATCGAGCGGGAGCAAGCGGGGGAGACTTGCGGACAATAAATTGGCATATGCTACCCGATGCCTTGGAGTGGGGAAACGCCATCCTTGCAAGCATCAATTCTTGCGATTTGTTCATCCTTGATGAAGTTGGCCCGCTTGAATTTGAACATGGAGTAGGTCTGACAACCGGGCTCGAGATACTCGATTCCCGCAAAAATTTCCCAGCGGTTGTTGTTATTCGCCCTTCCTTGCTTGGCAAAGCGCGCAAGCGCTGGCCGTGGTTCCAGTTGGTTAATATCCCTGCGAAGGTTTCTGAATGATTCACGTTCGCGATTTAACTGTTTCCTATGGAGCCAGCCGGGTCCTGCAGCATATTTCGTTTGACGTGAAGGCCGGCGAATGTCTGGTCCTGACCGGTTTGTCAGGCTGCGGCAAGTCAACCCTGGCCCGTGTGTTGACCGGGATCATTCCAAACGCGATACCCGCACAGGTTGATGGCTCGGTGCAGGTTGCCGGGCTGGATGTTCTGCACACTCCCATTTATAAAGTATCGCAGCGGATAGGCGTTGTATTCCAAAACCCACGCGCTCATCTCTTTCACTTACGGGTGGATGATGAAATTGCCTTCGGTCCGAGAAATTTTGGATTATCGGAAAACGAAGTTTCCGAGCGTGTGGACTGGGCCCTGTCTGCCGTCGGTTTGGTCAGCCTGCGCGACAAGAAGCCTGCCAACCTCTCAGGAGGACAAATTCAGCGTCTGGCAATTGCCGCCGCGTTGGCCATGCGGCCTGATGTACTTGTGTTGGATGAACCGACAGCCTCACTCGATGTGCCTGGTACACAGGATATCGTCTCAGCCCTGGATAAATTGCGCCGCAAATTTGGTCTCACGATTGTTTTGATTGAACATCGCCTTGCCGAAGTGCGGCGTATAGCAGACAAGGTGCTGGTATTGGACAAGGGCCAAATAGTCGCAGAGGGTGGATTTGATCAGGTGCTCAGCAACTATGAAATTCTCCATACCTATGGTCTTCGTCGCCCGACTATTGAGTCGCTTAACGATTGGGCAAGCCTGCTCGTCGCCGATGGGCATCATCCGGCTGACAAGCAGCCTGTGCTTGATATGCAAAATCTCTCCGCAGGTTACGATGGCCTGCCCATAATTCGCGATATCAATTTAAAGATATTTCCCGGCGAATTTGCCGCGCTGGTCGGTGATAACGGCACGGGCAAGTCGACCCTGGCGTTGACAGCCGCGGGTTTGCTTAAACCACAGGCCGGAAAGGTCCTTGTACGCGGCACATCTCGTCCACGCCCCGGATTGGATATCGCCTTGCTTTTCCAAAACCCTGCTGATCAGCTTTTCACCGATTCTGTGGAAGAGGAAGTCTCTTTTGGGCCGCGCAATTATCGTAATTTCGACAATGTCATTCACGAACAAACCCTCGCAAGCGCGGATTTGCTCGATCTGCGTATGCGCCGCCCGTTTTCAATGTCGATTGGTCAGCAGCAGCGAACTGTGATGGCCTCTTGCATCGCCTTGCGGCCTGCTCTTTTGATCCTGGATGAACCCACCTTGGGGCAGGATTGGCACCACCTTCAGCAACTCATGGAATGTCTGGTGCGGCTCAACCAACAAGGAACAGCCATCCTGCTTATCACACATGACTACAAACTGGTACATCGCTATGCGCGCCGAGTGCTGCTCATGGAGTCAGGCCGCCTGACCCTCGACGGGAAAATTGATTCCATGTTGACTGGCAAAATCCCGGTTGATGAGGTTCAAGGTCTGCCTTTGATATAGCAGCCTTCTCATTTGGAAGATGATCCTCCTGTAAGTCGCCTTGTTGCGCAACCCGAATTAAACTGGAAGGAGACAAGATGAAATTTACAACCCGTGAACTTGTAATGATGGCCGTATTCGGTGCCTTGTGGGGATTGGTGGAGGTCAGCCTCGGCTCGGTCTTCCACGTCATTAATCTGCCTCTAACCGGCATGCTGCTTTCAATCATTGGAGTAATGGTGGCATCACTTGGACGCTTGTTTGTGCCGCGCCGTGGCTCGACCATTTTCATCGGCATCATTGCCATGATACTGAAATTATTCAGCATAGGTAATATCCTGATCGGTCCGATGGTTGGCATCTTTTCTGAGGCGTTGATTGCGGAGCTGATCCTGGATATTTTTCCAAAACCGTCCCAGACGGCTTTCATTTTCGCTTGCGCAGGCGCCGCGTTATGGACTGTCGTCCAGCCCTTTGTGACCGGTGTGATGTTGTTTGGCCGAAACCTGGTGGTCATCTGGTTGGATATGCTTGACCTGGGTTTTCGTTTGTTTGGCCTACCAGCTCAATCCGCGCTTTGGATAGTTATTGTGCTGTGTGTTGTTCATATCGTGATTGGTGGGGTCGGTGGCTGGATGGCCTGGCAGCTTGGCAAGGTTTTGAAAATACGGCTGGGTGGAAATCTCCCAGAAACTGTTGGATCTTAATTTATTTTTACTCACCCGCACTTTGTTCAGGCTTAATCATCTCGAACTATGTGTGTGACTGAACAAAGGTCGGTGGTTTGCTGCGCAAAGGATGGATTTCTCCTCTCCGGGGAGTGATTTCTCCCCAATCAGGCAAGCCCCATGATTAAATACCGTAAAATTTTCAACAGGAGATGAATGATGAAACGCTTAACCCTTTTGTGTTTGTTTCTTGCGTTGGCCATGGCTGCTTGTGCTCCCAACGCTCAGGAGCCCGCAGTCAATGGGTTGAAAGTATCAGATGGCAAGGTCACCAAGACCTTTACCGCCGCAGATTTGAAAACACTTGCTGAAGAGCAGGTGGCGATCAATGGCGTAACCTATTTCGGCGTGCCGCTGACCGTTTTGCTACAAGCCACTGGTATTGACCCGGCTGCGCTGACCGCCGTCAAGGCGGTTGCCAGCGATGGTTTCTCTGCCAATTACGATCCAGCGCTTTTCGGTCGTAAAGATACGATTGTAGCGTATGCGCGCGTGGATGGGCCGTTGGGCGATGATGAAGCGCCTTTCCGCATGGTTCTGCCGGCCGAAGGTGGTAAGATGAACCCACGCCAGCTGACCGAAATTGTGGCGATCCCATAATGCTCAAGCAAGTTCAATCCACTTTCGCCGCGCTGGATGCCCCCAGGTTGCTTATAGGGAGTCTCGGCCACTTGAGTATCTTCCTATGGGTCTTGGGAATGGTGTTAATCTCTCCAATGGGCATGGGAATATTTCCTGCGCTAGGCATATTGGGCGTGCTGGTATTCTTGTACCCGTTTGCGCTACGACGTCTTGCCAGGCCGCGCTGGTTAATCATTTTTTTTAGCCTGTTTCTGGTGAATATTATTTTTGGTTACCCTGAAGGTGGAACTGATCGAATGGTATTGGGTTTGTCTCTTTCTTCAAACACGCTGTTGAGTGGTATGCAAATGACTCTGCGTGCCATTCTCATCTTGCTGGCTGCTGATGGACTCTCCAGTTCGGTCAACATCACTGAGATTGCCGGGCTGCTTGAACGAGGTGGATTACAAGGGTTGGGATTTTCCATCGGTGTGGCGGTCAACCTTCTCCCTGATTTGCGCCAATCTGGGATGATTGCCTGGCATAGTTTACGCATGCGGGGTGGTTTGCGCGCAAATTGGTGGCGTGGAATTCAACTTCTGCTGCTGACCATGCTCTCCAATTCCCTTCGCCATGCTGATGAAATTGTCCTCGCTGCGGAAGTACGCGCATTCCGACCTGAACTCGTCCGGAAAGGAGTGCTTCGAATCGGGACGTTGGATTGGTGGATCGTGTTTGCCGGATTATCCACCCTGTTTGTGCCCCTGGGTTTTAGATAAGAGTGCGGTAAAAGTCAAGAGGTAAACAGAAGCAATATTGAACCTTAAAAAAGTGAATCACAAGTAACATAAATAACATCTACCACCTGTGAGTAAAGGCGGAAGCTGGAGACGAGCCACTATAAATGTCACCAATGCTGGTGGCAAGGTAGCGAGATCGAATATGGTCTCAGACCTCCTGAGGGCGGTAGGCTTCCTTGCGGTGTAGCAGTCCCACAAAGAGGCCTATGCTTTTACGAGCCGTCAGGATCAAGGCGCGTTTGTGCTTGAACCGGGTGGCTTCACGGAATTTGGAGCCATAGAAAGCGACATAGGCAGGGATATGGCGGCGCATGCCATTGGTTCCTGAGTAAGGTAGTAACGCAAGTAACGGTTGCCGGTTTTAGCGAGGTGTCGATCTTCGGAAACGAAGTCACCGGAAGCATTCATCGGCCACCACAAGCCAGCCATTTTGGCGACAGCGTCTTCGACTTCGCGCAAGGTACGAACGCGGTAGCACTTGCGCTTTTTGTCCCATTTCTTGGTGCGGAAAAAGCGTTGGAGATCGCCGATTTCAGCGGTGAGGCCCGCGGCCAGGACCAGGCCAACGCCTGGGACAGTACCCAGGAATAGAGCTTCGGGACGTCTGGCTTGAACTTCTGCGGCATTCCATTGCTCAACTTGCTCGATCCGCTTTTCGATGAAATTGATGTGTTCCAGGGTGATGTCAAGGATGCGCTGTACCGGCAGGGCCAAAGTCTCTGAGAGCGAGAAACTCTCGGCAGCCACTTGCTGTAGTTTTTTGGCAGTCTCGAGTGGATCGTCCAGGGTGCCAGCACTCCAGGCATCCAGGTGTTCGGCCAGTTCATCATCTGGCAAGGCAACCAGTTCGGCCAGAGATAGCTTGCCGCCCAACACCTGCTGACTGGTCACGCCGAATGGATTTGCAAACGGCTTGATGCGTGATAGGCGTTGTGCAGGAGAAACAAATAGATCAGGTAGTAATTCTTCTCCCGTGTCAGGTTTTGCGCCAGGTGAAACCGCAGGCGTGTATAAAAGCGCAGAGACATCCAATCGTCCTGTGGATCCCAAGAACTGGTTGGGCGACGGGTACGGGTGCGTTCAGCGATGTAGAACGGGTCGACGTCATCGTTTTTATCGTTCGGCGGCAGGCTTTTCTTGAACCAGAATACTTGGCGCGGATTGAGCAGAAACAGGCTTAGATCGCAACCGCTCAGTTCACTGTCATGCGACATTTGCCAAAAGTATGCCAACCAGTAGTAGCTGGTGGCTTCCCCAGAAACATCCAGGCCATCGAATGACTGGGTGCGCAAGCTGTCGAGCAATAACTGGCGAGCTTTCTGGTAGCCGGGCAGCGAGTTTGGAAACGCTTGATGGCTAACAAGTGGTTGACCGTCTGGAAAAAGCAGACAAAAATCAGCTCGCTTTTGACTGAAGTCGATCCCGACCTGCAAACGATTGAGGTTCATAGGAAACGCTCCTGAATAAAAATGAGGCGTGCAAACCAGCGGGTGTCCCGGCATACTTTCTGGAGCGGCATCCTTGCGGCAAATCAGCCCTCATGCCTGACAAGGCGCGCCCTGCGAGCTGCTACCCTCGCAGACCAGCCAGGTTAGGGGCATAGTGCGAGGTCAGACGTAATCCCCAGAAAGACCGGGTAGCGAACTTGTTCAGACGTGGTTGGGGAAACCAACCCGGCGAGGAGAATAAGCTTCCCGGTTTGCTCGCAGTCAGAACTCTCTGACCAGTCCTATTCTATCCGGGACACCCATTTATATCTATTTTAT
>JBBRWF010000250.1:0-6712 GCA_038249405.1 Anaerolineales bacterium | reverse complement strand
AGTGTTTTTATGAGGAGTGTATACGATAGATGGTATGGTCAAAGACGGGTCAGGCATGGGTGCCACAGCGTTCAACGTGCCATGCTTAGCCTTCAACTCTTCAAGATCACCGTATTCCAGGGCGCGGTATGGGCACGCATCTACACAAGCAGGGTTCTGACCAACAGCCTGAAGTTCAACACAGAAGTCGCATTTCGTCATAACCTTAGCTTCTTCATTGAACTGCGGAGCGCCATATGGGCAGGCCCAGGAGCAGTAGCGGCAGCCTATGCATTGTTCGGGGTTGATCACGACGATTCCATCATCGCGCTTGCTGATTGCAGATGCCGGGCATACTTCCATGCAGATCGGCTTCTCGCAGTGCATACAGGCGGTGGAAACATAGTAATTGAATACTCCGCTGGGAACGAACTGATCACCACTCTTAATCCATTCGCCGCCGCCGTAATCGTATACGCGTCGCCAACGGACACCCGTAGGTAGATCCTTGCGGTCTTTACAGGCAATCTCGCAGGCTTTGCAGCCCGTGCAGTCTGCCAGGTTAACATAGAAACCAAGTTGTTTAGCCATATTAGATCTCCTTTTAGGCCTTTTCAACCTGTATCAGGTTGGTGTGCTGCGGGTTACCCTTGGCAAAAGGTGTTGGGTGATATTTGGTCAGCGTATTGATGCAGCCGCGAATATCAACACCATCCTTATCGGGAGTAAACCAGCCACCTTGCGGCAGGCTCGTTACGCCTGGGCGCAGACGATTCGTTACATAGGCAGGAACACGAACCACGCCGCGGTCATTGAAAATTTTAACCATGTCACCGTTTTTTATCCCACGAGACTCTGCATCCAGGGTGTTCATCCACAGAGACTGAATGTGAGCTTCCTGCAAGGCAGCCACATTGTCAAAGGTTGAATGGGAACGCTGGACGGCATGATGTCCAACCATCAAGAGCGGATACTTCTCTCGGAGTGGGTCACTGACACCTTCCCACTCTGGGACGTATTCTGGAACAGCTGGTATCTCTGCCGGGTTATTTTGAGCCGCCATCGTCGGCGAGTAGATCTCAATTTTCCCTGTTGGGGTTTTTAGCGGATTGGCCACCGGGTCTTCCACAAACAGTTTAGCTGGGATTACTCCACCCTTACCAACCTTCTTGTAGTAACCGATGCGCTTAAACTCCTCGTAGCTGGGAAAATCTTCATTCTTTTCCCTGGCAACCGCAACGATGTCACGCAACCAGTCTTCCCGCGTCATATGACCATCGCGGAACGCATCACCCAGACCCAGTCGGTTCGCCAATTGTTCTGCAACCCAAAGCACATCCTTGGCTTCATACATCGGCTCAATCAACTTATGGTTGAATAGCACGAAATTGGATTGACCTTCACCATTTCCACCGGTGATATTTTCAGCTTCGAAGTGGGTGGTATCGGGCAGCAGAATATCGGCCATCTTTGCGCTGTGAGTCATGACCACGTCTGAAACAACGATGAACTCCAACTTGGTATCATCCTCAAGCATCTTGACGGTGCCGTTGACATCCGAATGCTGGTTGGTAATACAGTTGCCAGCCCAGTTCCACATGAATTTCATATTAGCGCTCATGCTGTCCGCGCCCTTAATGCGGTCGCGAGGGCCTGAAGTCATCTCACTACCGCGCTCAATGAAATCTGGCCACATATACACCGAGATGGAGGTCTTGACAGGATTATCACCAGCCGGGAAACTACCAATGTTGATGTTGGTTCCACCAGTCGGGCGAGTGCCGGTACCACCGCCAGAAAGAGCAAAATTTCCTGTCATTGCGGCAAGGATCGGTAGGGCGCGCACAGGCACTTCGCCATAGGCGCGGCGCTGCATGCCCCATCCCTGGATCATCGCGCACGGTTTGGCGCTTGCGATCTGGCGGGCCAGTTCGACAATCTTACCAGCCGGGATACCGGTGATAGGCGCTGCCCAGGCCGGGGTCTTCTCTGTTTTGTCCGCACCAAGACCCATCACGTAAGACATATATGAAGAATTGGGGGCGGCATCAGCGGGCAGTGTATCTTCATCAAAGCCAACCGAATACTTTGCCATGAATTCTTTGTCATAGGAATTGTCTTTGATCATGACGTGAGCCATTGCCGCAATCAGTGCACAGTCGGTACCAGGGTAAATCGGCACCCATTCCGCTTCAGTGGCGATAGCTGTGTCATTGTAAATAGGATCAATCACGATGAACTTAGCTCCGGCCTCTTTTGCCTTCAGCATGTGATAGCCCATGCCCTTGCCACCCGCTCTGGTAACCAGCGAATTGTCAGAAAGCAGGACAATCAGCTTGGAATTCACCAGGTCATCGGATGAGTTACTACCCATGGCGGTAATGAAAGGCAGGGCGGCAGAATAGCAAGCCGTGCTATAGGTACCGTAGAAATTGACATACCCGCCAAACAAGTGCATCATACGCGCAATCGGGCCAACACCTTTATAGGTGTTATCGATGCCGCCCGCAATCTGGCCGGTGGCGTAGTTGTAATAAATCGCCTCATTGCCATACTTTTCTTTGACTTCTTTCAATTTATTGGAGATCGTATCGAGCGCTTCTTCCCATGTAATGCGTTCGAATTTTCCCTCGCCGCGCTTGCCAACGCGTTTCATGGGGTATTTCAGGCGTTCGGGGGAATAAACGCGCCATCTCTGTGAACGGCCGCGCAAACAAGGAATAGCCTTCATTTTCGCAAAGCTATCCTCTGGATCTTGATCCGGCAGCATACGTACAACCGTGCCGTCTTTTACTTCAGCCCACAAAATGCAGCGGCTACCGCAGTTATGGTAGCAGCTTGTTGTTGCTATATAGCTGTCACTGCTTGCGGCTGCTTCAGCAGCCTTGAGACCGGTTTTAATGCCGCCGGCCAATGCTGCCGTCCCACCCAACGCGGCGCTCCATTTAAGGAAACTGCGGCGGGAAAGGATCGTTTCATTCAGGGCTTTATTGAGGAAATTCTTCTCATTCATTGCTTTCCTCCAAAGGGATTGGTGGGGAACTGATCATGCTCGTGTTGAGCGAAACCGAAGACTTGTGCAGAGAAAATCGGAGTGTGAGATTTATGCATATAATAGGCAAGCTCCTGAAAGTGATAAGCGGCTGAAAACCGCGATTGTACTTTTGATCACGATAAGGATAACACCCCCATACCATAATTTCATCCCTCAATAGGGCACTTCATTCTCACCCTTAAGGGTGAGAATGAAAGAAATCTACAGGAAAAACTGATGATCAGTTGCCGCTTTGCCCGCTGCCCAGCGAATGCAAACCCCAGGGATTCTGATCAAAATGACAGCGTGTGCAATCCACATTGTACTGCAAATTATGAGAGCGGTAAGTCATAAACAGAGTTTTACCGCTCTCATCAGTCACCGGTCCCACGCCCCAATGACTGCCATTGCTCGTCAGCCGGCCCGCATCGTGACAGGCCTCACAAGCAACCATCGCATGGTCTGTACCGTGAATAGAAGAAGGCAACTCCGCCACCTGGGTGGCCATTGTATGACAGCCCGCTGCCTCACAAGAAGGCATTTCGCCAGAATTTGGATGCCCATCGACAGGCGTGGCTGGCAAAGGCAAGGATTGGTTTTTGACCTGTGCATGGCAGGTCACACACTCAACTGCGATGCTGTGATGGTCGTGGCAATCAAGGCAGTTCATGGACGCATGGGCTTCTTTGGCTTTATCATAGCCAACATGGCATTTCCCACATAACTGATTACCATCAGTGACCGGCTCATATTGGCCGCTTTTCTGATTCCGCCAGGCAATGCTGCTTGTCGCCACACCATCCTGCAGTTGATGACAGGCGTCACAACCTATAACAACCTGAGCCTGTGCATGTGGGCTTATTTCCCATGCATTCCTGTTGTCTATCTGCATATCCTGCCAATCTGCGGTTGCAGTGCCTGCGAGCGCTGCTTGCTTGCCGTCGCGATTGGGGTCGTAAGGCTTGAGCCTGCACCAGAACAACCGGCAATCAGCATGGCCAACAGGCCAATCAGTAAGTATTTATTCATCTTTCACCCTTGTTTTTTTAGGTCTATTTCCAATCAACCTGATTTTTCAGGCAGTATCATCAGTTCCAAATTCTGGCACACTTCAACATACCTGTTGAGTTTGGCTCTATTTCTGTATTTACTCACGGGCACATCGTTTTGGCGCAGAATCTTCCTGTGCTATACCTCGCAGATGCCTCATAATCGCTGATTTTTCCCGCAAAAACACCACTAAAAAATCTATTCTGCACTTTTTGAGACAATCACCGGTAACAAAGACCCACCCGTGAGTAAATACCTATTTCCATCCACAGATCAACTATCCCTGGGCAACACAAGGCCGTGCTGAATAGCATAAGTGGCCGCCTGCGTTCGATTATCGAGCTGGAGCTTTGACAAAATATTCTTCAAATGACTCTTGACCGTGTTGATCGAAATGGAAAGCTTTTCTGCAATGTCCTGATTGGTTGCACCACTGGCAACCAGGCGCAAGACGTAGAGTTCCCGCTCTGTAAGCGTATCATCTCCTTTTTTATCAACAGACATGCGGTTGGCTACCGCCTTGAGCAATTTACCGGCTAGGGCGCGGGTCATGGCGGTTTCGCCTTTGACGACACCAGCCAATAATCCAAACAATTCAGCCGCATCCAGACTCTTCAACAAATATCCCGAAACGCCCAGTTGAACGGCTTCATACAAATGGCCATCCCTCTCAGAGGATGTCAGCATGACGATGGCAATCTCAGGAAAACGTGTCCGGATCTCTTTTGCGGCCTGCAGACCATCCAATTCTGGCATATAAATATCCATCAGGATGACATCGGGGCGAAGCTGCTCAGCCAACTGGATGGCTTCAATCCCTGTGGAAGCCTCGCCAATAACCTCAACAATATCTTCGCGCGTGCGCATCAAGCCAATCAAACCCTGGCGAAAAAGCTTATGATCATCTGCAATTACAACTTTTATAGTCATTTTATCCTTCCGTACTAAACACCAAGCCGAATGTGTGTGGCATAGAACAGGAAACGGCCAATGATCTCCCCAATTAAGACCAGCAGGCTTGACAAATAAATCGGTATCATCAGTCCCTGGGGAGCGAACCCGCTTTTTCGCATTTGGTAAATTCCTAAACTCATCCACAGCGGTGCAATAATTATGCAAATTAATCGCAATATTAAAACCGGGTAATACAATCCCAGTAAGAGCTGCAAGCTGGTCAGAGAGATAGCATTTCCCTGCCCAAGCAGAAAAATCTGGTAAAACGTAACAGCAATACTCGCCAGCGCACCAAAGAAAGTCAGCAGCACAAGCCCTATTAAGCTATCCTTGGTCACCTGTACGCGCGTATCGATGTCATCTTCTTTTTGGATTTCAGAAAATTTCAAATCCAACATAAACAAGCAGGCAATCGTAATCGCTCCCATTAAAATCGTGGATATAAGAAATGAAATGACCACCAATGATGAATTCCAGGCCACCTGGGTGGGCAGCATGTAAATACGCGCCATGGCATACACAGTAATAAAACCAAAGAAAATTGCCGCCCATCCACACAATGTAATTAGAAACCGCTTTTCTTTTTTGTATTGGCTCAGCAGCCAGAGCGCAAGCAATAGTAGAAAAAAAATCATCGTAAAGAAAACTTCCCTGCTTAACCAGGATGTAGAAAAGTTAAGCACCGCATAAAAAGAATGGAATGGTTTACTCAAATGGAAATGAGAACCAACCATGGCGACAAGCACTGTAAAAAAAATGACCATAATGGGATTGCGTGTGATCCGGTCAATTTCACCCGGGTCGAATTTTCTCATCGCAAGTGCTCGTATCACCCATAAAACAAACACGGCTCCCACCGCCAGTTGTATCAAAATCGTATAGACAGGTAAAGCCCACTCACGCACATTCATAGACCGGGTTGCTCCAACCTAAATATTTTTGTCATACTGAGACCACAACGCTCTGTTTTCTTAATCTCTCCTGCGGGATGCACGGCAGGGTGGTTTCTATGCAGGTGCCACCCCCTGGTTCTGAAGTAATTTCCAGGCTGCCCCCCGCACTTTCAGCCCGCTCTCGCATGGTCTGCAAACCGAAATTGCGTTTGGATGTGGCTGGCCCGATACCCACCCCGTCATCGGCGACGCTTAGTCGGATGAAAGCACTGTTATCAATCAATTCCTTCTCAATTCTAACCACCACCTGACTGGCGTGGGCATGTTTGCGAACATTGGTTAGCGCTTCTTGCAGGATGCAAACCAGCTGCACCTCTGACACCGAGGAAAGGCTCAGCTCACCATCCACTTGATATTGGAATTGGGTCAAAATATTGGTCAGAACACCAAACTCGGCCAGGTACTCTTTGACCGCCTGGGAAAGACTCTGTTCATCAGCCAGCGTAGTCCTCAAGCTGAGAATATTTTCGCGCACATCAGCATTGGCAAGCTGGATAGCCTGGCGCATTTGGGCAAGCTCTTCCTGGAGTTTTTCAGGTTTGCCCTGCTTTAGCAGCGTCCCGAGGGTTTGAACCTGCAAATTTAAATAACCAAGCACCTGCGCAAGTCCGTCATGCATCTCTCGCGCAATCCGTCCACGTTCTTCAATGATCGAAAGGGATTGGAGTTGTGAAGTCATCAGTCCATGCTGAATGGCAATCTCCAACTGATCAGCCATGCTTTCCAGCCAAGCCAGATCAGT
>JBBRWF010000249.1:0-6715 GCA_038249405.1 Anaerolineales bacterium | reverse complement strand
TTCGCCACTGGTGTTCCTCCCGATATCTACGCATTTCACCACTACACCGGGAATTCCACCTTCCTCTGATGCCCTCAAGTTCGGTAGTATTGAACGACCTCTCCTAGTTAAGCCAGGAGCTTTCACATCCAACTTGCCGTACCGCCTACACACGCTTTACGCCCAGTAAATCCGGATAACGCTCGCCTCCTACGTTTTACCGCGGCTGCTGGCACGTAGTTAGCCGAGGCTTATTCCTGAGGTACTGTCCTTTCTCATTCCTCAGAAAAGCACTTTACGACCCGAAGGCCTTCATCGTGCACGCGGCGTTGCTGGGTCAGGCTTTCGCCCATTGCCCAATATTCCCTACTGCTGCCACCCGTAGGTGTATGGCCCGTGTTTCAGTGCCATTGCGAGGGACCACCCTCTCAGGTCCCTTACCCGTCGTAGCCTTGGTGGGCCTTTACCTCACCAACTAGCTGATGGGAAGCAGGTCCCTCCCGAAGCGCATTTCTGCTTTAATCATAGGTTTCTAATTCCCATGATCACATGCGGTATTAGCAATCCTTTCGGACTGTTATCCCACACTTCGGGGCAGGTCACCAACTCGTTACTCGCCCGTTCGCCACTGAGATACTCCGTATTACTACAAAGCACTCCGTTCGACTTGCATGTATTAAGCACGCCGCCAGCGTTCATCCTGAGCCAGGATCAAACTCTCCGCAATAATTTATCACCCTTACGGGTGTCAAGTTACGGATTTTAAAAAGAACGACAGGGTTGTCGTATTTCCTATCACTTTTCAGTTGTTAAGGTCCTGTCAACCATTCGCGGGCATCTTCCTCCCGCTCCATGTCGGCCTGCCATCTTCACCCTAGAGACAATAATACCGATGTCTCATCTCTTCAACATCGGCTCGTCAGACTCCAGCGCTTCTTCACTCTGGGTCCCTGACGGGACACTCTAAGGTTTTTATCGATCTGCCCTCTCAGGCTAAATCGTTTCTGCTGAGGAATTTTGTCAGACAACTTTCCTCGTTGTTTGCCGTTTTTAGGGGCGAGAGCCAATTATACGCATTGGCCGTTTTCTGTCAAGGGCTCTTTCAAAACTCGTTGTTTCTTTTTTCAGTCACAAACCCTTTTTGTTTCTGCCTTTTTTGACAGCGAAAGGAAATTATATGTATTTACACCAAAGAGTCAAGCCTTATTTGTGCATTTTCGAACTTTTTAAGGTTAAAGATTCCGATTCTTTAAGGAACTAAGCCCTTTTTCTCGCTCGATCAGTTCAATGGCAGTTTTCAACCCGTTCTCCGCTTGGATTTTAACACCTATAGCCCTGGCCGCCTTAATAATTTCCGGTTTTTCTAATTCATCCAATGCTTTATTGAGATTTGCACGATTCAATTTTCTTATCGGAATTGGCCTGGGTCCTGCCCCTATCGCATGCACCCGGCGGCCCCAAAACGGCTGGTCTGCCGTATGCGCTATTACCAGGTTCGGGATTCCCGCCCGCAGTCCCGCCGCGGTGGTCCCCGCCCCGCCGTGATGAATAACCGCTTTGCAGCGTGGCAAAAGCCATGCGTGCGGTGCTTCATCCAGAAAAAGGATTTGTTGGCTTGAGCGATCAGTTCCAGCCTTATCCCAACCCGTCAGAAGCACCACCCGCTCCTGGCGTGATAGCAATGTCTCCAGCATCATTTGGCGGGCAGATTCTGCCTGCTGGTTAATCATGCTTCCAAATGTAACACACACCGGCGGCGCACCATCTTCCAAAAAACGCGCCAGCGCTATCGGCGGCTCATAATGCTCATCATCCACAAAAAAGTAACCCGTCATATGCGCAAAAATAGGCCAATCTTTGGATGCGGGAATCACACTCGGGCTGCAGGCAATCAACAACGGTCTGGGCTTGTCACCTGCAAACGGCCAATACAGTTTACTGGGAAAAGAATCCGGCAGCAGGGGTTGGATGCGTTTAAAACCGCTGTTGCCGCCATACCAGAACATCTGGGTGGAAAGCCAGTGAGAAAAATAATTACCCGCCCGCCCAAGCTCCGGGAATGCCACGTTTGGATAATCGCCAGTTGGTGCAAACATCGGAAAGGTCTGGATTGAAATGTCCGGGATGCCCAGATGTCGCGCCAGCGTATGACCCCCGGTTGTAAACAGAAACGAATGCACCAATAGATCAGCGCCACTTAACGCCCGTTCAACCTGCTCCACAACCTGTGGAGCGATGGTAAGCACATAATCCCTTATGGCATTAACCATGCGGTACACATTACCACCAGCTGCATTGATTCTTTTGCTGATCTCAGCCGGATCCCCCGCCAACGGAACAAAACGAATCGGGTACTCACCTGCCATTAAAAAAAAACGCCCCGGCGCCGCCAGGGTTATGGTATGACCTGCTTTCTGTAAAGCAACTGCCAGCGCAAGAAAAGGCTGCAGATCACCGCGCGAACCATAGGTAAGGATGGTAATGTTCATCGCCACCGAAGATCCGGCTAATTCATCTCCTGCCGCCCCGAAAGCGCACGCAGCAAAGTATTTTGATCCGCGTATTCCAGGTCGCCACCTACCGGCAAACCGCGCGCCAACCGGGTGACATGCACACCGAATTGCAACAGCTGTTGGCGCAGATACAATGCTGTGGCATCGCCCTCCATGCTGGGATTGGTTGCCAGGATAACCTCTTTGGCCGTGCCCTGCCCCACACGCGTCATTAACGGTCTGATCTTCAGATCATCCGGGCCAATCCCTTCGATAGGTGACAGAACGCCATGCAGCACATGGTACTTTCCTTTATATGCTCCAATTCGCTCCATAGCAATCACATCCAACGGCTCTTCAACCACGCAGATGACTGCATCGTCACGTGCCTCGCTGGCGCATATTTCGCAGCGCTCGGCAACCGCCAACATGATATTGAAGCATTCCGGACAAAAAGCTGTCTGCTGCTTAAATACAACCAGGGCCTCAGCCAGCGAGCTGGCCACATCTTCCGGGGCGCGCAGCAAATAAAAAACCAGCCGGGATGCCGATTTTGGCCCAATACCGGGCAAACGCTCGAAAGCGGTGATCAGGTTCTGGATTGGTTCAGGTAAGATCATTTTAAAAAGGCAACCCGCCCGCCAGCGGCCCCATCATCTTTTCTTGCAGTTCGCGGGATTTATCCAGCGCCAGGTTAACAGCCGTCAGCACCATATCATTGAGCATTTCCGCATCCGCATCCTTCAAGAACTCAGGATCGATCTCAATTCCCTTACATTTCTGATCGCCGGTCATGGTAACTTTGATTGCCCCGCCCCCTGCGGTAACACTCACAGTTTCAACAGCCAGTTGTTCCTGAGCAGTCGCCATCTGAGCCTGCAGCTTCTGCAACTGAGCCATCATTGGGTTGCCGCCGCCCATTGCCGGGCCTCTATTAAATCCTTTAGCCATATTATTCTCCTCAAAAATTATAATTTTTAGCGTTCAATGTTTTCAGGAAATATCCACGATTTCGCCGCCAAGCTGATTGGCTGCAGCTACCATGCCATCTGGCTTTACATGTGCAGGCAGGTTGCTTTTTGTTCCCTGCACCACACCTTGCACCGCCAGATCAACGCCCAATACCTCACGCAATGTTTTGGAAGTCAGTGCCAGGTTTTCGGGACGGTTAAACCTTTCCTGCAGGATATCACTCGCAAACGCCAAAATCAGCACACTTTCGCGGATCTCTTGCGGTTTGCAGGAATTAAGCAACCCTGCCAGAGATGCATCTGTAACCTTAATCCTGGGCGGAACCTGCCTCCAGGCTTTGTTTACCACTTCCAGCGATACCACACTGCCAACGGGCTTTGTCTCGGCAGTTTTGGCAGGATTATGCCCAACCGCGGCCTGTCCCCTCCCGGGCTCTGGGGCTGCCTGGTGCGCCGCTGGTCTTGCAACAGCGCGCGCAGGCGCAAGCGTCTCTGCCTGCGCTGGCAGTTCCAATGCATCCGCAAATGCCAGTTCCAGGCCAAGCGCCGGTGACCATCCACCGCGCACATCCGTGGCGGCCGCATTAAAAGCGCGCATCATACGTAATACCACCCCTGTAGAAAGCGCTCCGGCATGCTTGCTCATCTGGGCACGCGTATCTGCGGGCACCTCAACCTGCTGACCATTACCCATTTGGATCAGCATAATGTTACGCAGATAATCCACAATTTGCCTGGCAAGAGAGCGCGAATCCGCACCTCCATCCAGAGCCTTGTGGATTTCATCCAGACCCGCACCAGGCTGCTGCTCAATGACCGCCTGCACCAGCGATAAAACTGTCTGGCTGGTAGCCGTACCCAGCACCGTCTGGACCAACTCAATGGTAATATTTCCGCCGGAAGAAGAAAGTTGATCCAACAGCGAAATTGCATCTCGCATTCCACCGGATGACTGCCTCGAAATCACATTGATCGCTTCATCATCAGCCGCGATCTTTTCGGATTTACAGATCTCATTCAACCTGCGGGTAATTTCACCCAACGGCACGCGGCGGAACTCATGGCGCTGGCAGCGTGAAAGCACGGTAGCCGGGATTTTGTGAATTTCAGTGGTCGCCAGGATAAAAATGGCATGCGCAGGCGGCTCTTCCAGCGTTTTTAACAGAGCGTTGAAGGCCGGGGTCGAGAGCATATGCACTTCATCAATAATATAAACTTTGAAAGTGCCTTGCGAAGGGGAAAAATTGATCTTATCGCGCAGCTCACGCACATCATCCACACCATTGTTGGATGCTGCGTCGATCTCAATCAAATCCATAAATCGGTTTTCGTTAACCGCCACACAGTTCGCGCAGGTGCTGCACGGTCGGTGAGTGGCATCCGGGTTGAGGCAGTTGACCGCCTTGGCCAAAAGCCGCGCCGCTGTTGTTTTACCTGTTCCGCGCGGTCCACTGAACAGGTAAGCATGAGCAACACGGTTGGAGGCCACAGCGTTTTTCAACGTCTGGACAATGTGCTCTTGAGAGACTACTTCATCCCATAGCAGCGGGCGCCATTTGCGGTAGAGAGCTTGGGTCATTTTTCTTTGCCTGTGAACAAAATAGTGCGAGGGTCTATACCCTTATCCTACCGGAAAACTACCTGTTGGCCGGGTATAAAAACAGGCTGGCGGCCCAAAATCAGCGTCACCAGCCGTTATTCAATCCACAACGCCACAATTATGATAGCACAAAACCAGCGTGCAAAGAACCAAAAAAGGACAGGCTACTTTCCGCTTTTCATCAAGAGCGCCACCCAATCATTGATCTGGCGTTTATCAAGCAGCTTAAGACCGTATTTCTCACCAGCCGCAACGACATCCGCGGCCTGATGCTCAAGAATACCAGATAAAATAATCGCGCCGCCAGGGGCGATCAGATCAGCCATACCCGCGTCAAACAAACGGATGAGTACAGGCGCCAGGATATTGGCCAGCACAAGCGGCGCCTGGCTGAATCCAAATTGCCCGGCCCGCACTTCGCTGACAGAACCTTTGCCAATCAGGAATTTTTCCTGGGGAATGCCGTTGTTATCCGCATTTTCGCGGCTATTTACCACTGATGCGTCATCGATATCCACACCCAGGGCTATTTCCGCGCCCAGTTTAAGCGCAGCCACAGAAAGAATGCCCGAACCACAGCCAACATCAATAACCGACTGCATATTTTGAGCATCAAAAACAGTTTCCATCAATTCCAGGCAAAGCTGGGTGGTAGGGTGTGTGCCCGTGCCAAAAGCCATGCCCGGGTCAATCCGGATCGAGATTCGCACCGGTTCCGGAGAATCCATCCAAACTGGCACAATAATCAAACGCTTGCCAATCGGAATAGGCATGTAACGGCTTTTCCAGGCTTCCATCCAATTCTGATCGGCAATCTCGCTAAAAATTGGGGCCGGCAGCGGCTGGATCATGCCCAGATAGTAAAGCGCCTCTTCCAACTTCTGGCGAGTCTCTTCCAGTGCATCATCCACTGGTAAATAGGCCCGCACAGCGATATCTCCCACCTGTGTGCCTTCATCTTCTTCATCATTAAACTTTACAGCCTGTTCAGTCATGACCCCATTCGGAGCAAAACGCGCCAGCACATCGGCAACTGCTTCAGCCAATTCACCATTCACTGTCAAAGAAACTTCCAACCAATTTGTCATTGACACCCATCCAGCATCTTGAATATCATCCGCCCAGAGTCTCATTCAACCAATCCATGAACCCCTTTTGTTGGGGTTTAGGGGTTGTACCCAGGGTCAGAGCTAATTTTTCAAACAATTCGCGCTGTTCTGCGCTCAACTTCTTGGGGATATCCACATTGACAATCACACGCTGATCACCCCGCCCGCTCTGTCTTACATGCGGAACACCCTTGCTGCGCATGTTAAAGACTTTGCCCGGTTGGGTCCCCGAAGGAATGTTAAGCATTTCATCTTTGGCATCCACGGTTGGCACAGGAATATCGGTCCCCAGCACAGCCTGCGCAATATTAATATCCAGGTCCAGTATGATGTCGTCGCCCTTGCGCTTGAAATACTCGTGCGGCCTCACGTCCACTGCCAGAAACAGATTCCCGTTAGGCCCGCCATTTGTACCTGGCTGACCTTCACCCGGCAAACGGATCTGCATTCCGTTATCTACGCCGGCAGGAACATTAACTTTTTTGTTAATTTTTTTGCGTTCCAGGCCTCGCCCGCTGCAAGTATGGCAAACCTTCTCGATGATCTGGCCGCGCCCCTGGCCGC
>JBBRWF010000248.1:0-6717 GCA_038249405.1 Anaerolineales bacterium | reverse complement strand
TTTTTTAGTTTTTCTGAACCGTGCCGAAAATTTCAATTAAAGGTACAATCGGCCCTTACATCATCAGTTTAACACATAATCCAAAATTCCGTGTATCAAGCAATCTGCTGGATGCGAGAATATGGAATCAATTACGAGGCAAAATGGCAGAACTGGTCGTTAGCGTACACATGCACACTACATACTCCGATGGCACTGGCTCGCATAGGGATATTGCCGCGGCGGCGCTTAAGGCTAATCTGGATGCCGTAATCGTTACAGACCATAATGTCCTGGTCACGGGTCCCGAGGGTTTTTACAAAGAAGGCAAGAAACGTTTACTGATGCTGATTGGGGAAGAAATCCACGATCAGGCTCGCCAGCCCCAAAAAAGCCATTTACTGGTTTTTAATGCCAAGCGGGAATTGGCCGGGTTTGCGCCCGACCCGCAAACCCTGATTGATGCGGTCAATCGTCAGGGCGGACTCTCATTTATTGCTCACCTCTTTGACCCTGAATGCCCACCAATTAAAGAGGTGGATATCTCATGGGAAGATTGGCAAGCCCAGGGTTACACTGGAATTGAATTATGGAATAGCCTGAGCGAATTAAAAATTCAGGGCAAGAGCATGCTGCATATCTTGTTTTATGTTTTTTTCCCTCATTTCCTCAACCACCAGCCTCCTGCACAGCATTTAACGAAATGGGATGAATTGCTTAATAGCGGAAAAAAGGTGGTTGCACTCGGCGGAGCGGATGCGCATGCTCTGAATGTGCATGCCGGGCCGATACACCGCCAGGTTTACCCGTATGAATTTCACTTCCGCGGGATCACCAACCACCTTATCACCCCTTCTGCGCTAACAGGCGCGATTGAACATGATAGGAAGATGATCTATGATGCTTTTGCCGCGGGCCACTGCTTTGTCGCCTACGATTTGCCCGGTTCCACAAATGGCTTCAACTTTACCGCACAGGGTCGGGAGGCAACTGCCGGGATGGGAGATGAAATTTCCGCGAACAGCGGCATAACCCTCAATGTAAAATTACCACTTGCAACCGAATGCAGGCTGCTCAAAGATGGAAAAACCTTGCATGTCTGGAAAAACCGCGAAACGTGTTCGCACATCACCCACGAGCCGGGGGTTTACCGTGTGGAAGTTTATAGACAGTATTTAGGGAAGCTGCGCGGCTGGGTTTTCAGTAACCCCATCTATGTACGCTAATATTTAGTTATAAATATCCAGCATGTACAACCGTTTTTTATTTGGTTACACGCTGTAAAACGAATATTTCGTAGCCTTCCCCAATCAGCAATTATCAGCTATAATAAATTTCGCTTTTCAATCGGTCGTGCATTCGCACGGCCCTTTCCGCCCCTGATGCGTGTCAACGATGCGAAATCAGTGGCAATCCCGAGGAAAGGAGGTTTTTCCCTATGCGTAATTATGAATTGGTTTGTATTATCCACCCAGATCTGGACGAGAACGCTTTTAAGGCGGTTGTCGAGAAGGTCAGCGGTTGGGTCTCTGAATCAGGCGGTAGTGTCGAGAAGGTGGATGTTTGGGGCCGTCGCCGTATGGCTTATCACATCAACAAGTCGCGTGAAGGTCAGTATGTCCTTCTGCATCTCAACATGGCACCTGCCGCAACCAAAGAACTGGAACGCAACATCCGTTTCCAGGAATCTGTGATCCGCTCAATGCTCACAGTAGTTGAATAATCTGTTTGTGTCGGTTTAGTTTGAGATAAGTGCAAGGAGATATTATGAGCCGGGGCTTGAACAAAGTGATGATTATTGGTCACCTGGGCCGTGAACCCGAAATGCGTTATACACCTTCGGGCCGCCCGGTGACAACTTTCACAGTGGCAACCAGCCGTTCCTGGAATACCGTGGATGGCGAACGGCACAGTGAAACTGAATGGTTTAACATCGTAGCCTGGGGAAACCTGGCTGAAATCTGCAAGCAGTACCTTACCAAAGGTCAGCAGGTTTACATCGAAGGCCGCTTGCAAACCCGCCGCTGGGAAGACAAAGAAGGCAACAAGCACAGCAGCGTGGAAGTAGTGGCCAATGAAATGATGATGCTCGGCGACCGGCGTGAAACCGGAGCTGGAGGCAGCCATTCAGCAGATACTTCCGAAACACCTGAAATCTCATCTACCGACGAAGATGAATTCCCATTTTAAGTTTTGATTGCGGCGAATCTAGGCCGCAAGTGGAGAGATAGTTATGGACTACAATCGTGATCGTGGAGAAAGAGGCGGAGACGATGGTGGGCAGGGCGGCGAACGCCGTTATTTTTCTCGCCCCAAAATCTGCGCATTCTGCTCTGATAAAAACCTGAAGATTGATTACAAAGCGGTTGACATGCTCAAACGCTATGTGACCGAAGAAGGAAAAATCCGCCCACGCCGCCAGACCGGCACTTGCGCCAAACACCAGCGCGAGCTCGCCAGCTCAGTCAAGCGTGCCCGGAACATTGCCCTTTTGCCCTACGTGGGCGGCGGCAGAGAAGACTAAGAACACAAGCCGGGGCATGGGAAAGCTCTCCATGTCCCGTTCCATTGTGTGAGACTCCTATGCCTAACGAAAAACATATCAACAAAAAGCATCTTGCCCACCTGGAAGTCGTCCGTCGGCAAGATCGCATTATTCGTATCAGCGCACTTGTTATTATCGTATTGGTGATTGCCATTGTCGGCTACGGCATCCTGACCAATACGGTATTACTTCCCTACCGGACCGTTGCCAGTGTCAATGGCGAAAAGATCACTGCAGGTGATTTCCAGGTTCAGGCAAAAGTTCAACGCGTCCAGGCTATCAACCGATACATGCAATACATTCAGTATGCGCAAATGTTCGGGGTCCAGGATCCGTTAACAGATGCAAATTTTGGACCGATCCTTCAAAAAGATCAGAACCGTCTCAGCGATACCAATGTGTTAGGACAAGAAGTGATCGATCTGATGGTTGACGATCGCCTGCTGCGCCAGGAAACTAAAAAACGCGGTATCGAAGTAACAAAAGAAGAGTTGGACAAGGCCATGCAGGATAGCTTTGGGTATTATCCCAACGGTACACCGACTACTGCCCCAACCGCAACCGAATACATAACTCCGACATTAAACCCGACCGAACTGGCAGTTGTAACCATCACGCCCACGGCAGGGCCGACGGCATCATCAACCCCCGACCCGAATGCCACACCGACCCCAACCAGCGCACCCACTGCTACTGCTGGCCCAACTGCCGCCGCAGAACCGACCGCCACCGCGATCACAGTGGAAGGCTATAACGGTCTGCTAAAAGAGCGCGTTGACGGCCTGCAAAAAGAGACCGGGCTGGATGAAACAGGTTACCGTCACCTGGTTGAAACCGGCCTGCTGCGCGACAAACTGCTGGCTGAACTGACAAAAGACATGAAAACTTCCCAGGAACAAGTCTGGGCCAGGCACATCCTGGTTAAAACCATTGAAGAAGCCGTTGCCGTACAGGCTCGCCTTCGAAATGGTGATGACTTTGCCAAAGTAGCTGCAGAAACGTCTCTCGACACCGGCACAAAAGACAAAGGCGGAGATCTGGGTTGGTTTGGCAAGGGAGCAATGGTTGCGCCTTTTGAAGAAGCCGCTTTCTCGCTTCCCATTGGCCAGCTTAGCGAACCTATCCAGTCTGATTATGGTTTCCATATCATCCAGGTGATTGGTCGTGAAGAACGACCGTTGAACGACCAGCAAATCACACAGGAAAAACAGATAATCCTTACAGATTTCCTTAAGCAACTGCGTGATGCATCGGACGTTCAGATTTTCGATCTTTGGAAAACAATCGTCCCGACCGAACCCAATCTTCCCGCTGGTCAATAAAATAGCCCTGATTTACAGCAAACAAAAACCCTGCTCCGTTTAGTTGGAGCAGGGTTTTATATACCAATTCAAAATTCCAACGCTAACCCCGGGTACCCAACATCTCATCACTAACTTCATCCAGCTTGAGTGAAATTTGCTGGCTGGATGAATCACGTCCCATCGTGATGCCGTATATGACATCCGCCACCTGCACCGTATTGCGGTTATGCGTAACCACAATAAATTGGGTGGATTTGCTGAGGTCAGCCAAAAGATCGCGAAAACGCACCACATTGGCTTCATCCAGCATGGCATCCACTTCGTCCATCACGCAAACCGGTGTGGGCGAAACCTTAAGCAATGCAAAGACCAACGAGATTGCTGTCAGCGACCTTTCACCGCCCGAAAGCAGGGCCATACCTTGTTCGCGCCTGCCAGGCAGCCTGGCTTCAATATCAATACCTGTTTCGGTCAGGTTGTCCGGGTCGGTCAGAACCAAACGGGCAGAGCCGCCGCCAAACAAGCGTGTGAAAATCGATTTGAATTCGATCGCTACAGCCTCATAGGTTTTGAAAAATTCCCTTTTGGTCAGCTCATCCAGTTCAGTGATCACTTCACGCAAATCAGATTCGGCCTGCTTTAGGTCTGCCACCTGGGCGGTCATAAACTCAAAGCGGTCTTTTACCGATTCGTACTCTTGCTGAGCTTCCATATTCACCGCACCCATACGCCGAATCTGTGCGCGCTTCTGCTGCAAACTATCTTCAAGGTCTGGCGATAAGACAGTTACATAGGGGAGCGTCTCCACCATATCGCCCAGGGGCAGCGGCACTGCACCTGTAATCGGCGCATCATATTCAAATTGAACCAGACCAAAATCTTCTTCCACCCGTCGTTTCAGGTTTTCAAGCGCCTCTTGTTTGCGGTTTAGTTCGATCTGAGTCTGAGCATAAAAACGCTCTACATTGGACAGCGAACGCTGCGCTTGAATCTCCTGCTCTTGCAGATCAGCCTCTTGCTTTTCAGCTTCGGATAAATCCTTCTCAGCCGGGTCAATCTGCACTCGCAAGGCTTCGATCTGTTCATGCAGATCTTTTTCCTGAACCAGATTGTTGCTCTTTTCAGCGTCCAGCAGGACTAAAGCAGCCGAGACTTCATCTTCCCTGCGTTTGGCCTGAGATTTTTGGCTGAGGATGCGCTCCAGCACCTGCTGCCGGTCATTTTGGCGAACACGGGCATCGTTAACGGTCCGTTCAGAAACCGAGACTCTTGCACCCCAATAAGTTACCTGTGAATTCAGTTCATCGAGTGAAAGTTCCGCCATCTGCCCATTCATCTTGCGCATCGCATCCTGGGCCTCAGTCAATTTTTCTTCAACATCTTCCAGCATCAAGGTGGTCTCACTGCGGTCACGTTCAGAGGCGTTAACCTCTTTCGCAAGAGATTCCTTTTGTCCAGATTGAAAATCCCGCTGCCGGCGCGCGGATTCAAATGCTAATGAAGCCTGTTGCTCGCCGGTTGTGGCTTCATTCAATACTTTACGCGCCTGGCGCACATCTTCTTCACAGGTGGTTATCTCTTTTTGCGCGGTGGATATTTCCCGCGCCAGCCCGGCCAGGGTATCGATCAGCGCATTGAGCGTAGTTACAGCCCTTTCCAGGCGCTCGCTGAGTTCGCGCTTTTCGCGCGGCCGACTCAAAGCTGCGGTGCGCGCTTCGCGCCCAGCGGCGATCAGACCGTCCTGCCGAAAAACCTCGCCCGCCAGAGTAACAAAACAAAGCTGCGGGAATTGCGCGCGCAATTCGCGTACATTGCTGCGATCTTTAACCAACACAGTGTTACGCAGCAAAAGTTCCACCGCCGGGCGTAGTTCTTTCGCAGTTTTAATCAGGCCAGATGCCAGCCCTATGACTGCGTCACCGCCGGGTAATTTTGCAGCATCCTTACCAATAGAGCCATCCAGCGGAAGAATTACCGCCCTGCCGGAGGCCTTTTCCAGCAGTTCCAGAGCCTGCTCCACGTTATTCGCCGATTCCACCAGCACTACATCGAAAGCATCCCCCAGCGCGGCCGCAATGGCAGTCTCATAAGCTGCGGGAACATCCAACGCAGTGGATAAAAGTCCTCTGGAGCCGCTAAACCTGGATTGGCGGGCAGCATCCAGCAGAAAGCGAGCTCCATCCGCATACCCAGAAAGTGATTTTTCTGCCTGATCGAGCACATCCAATTGAGCCTGCAACCGGGTTTGCTCCCCCGCCCGAGTGTTACATTCGTCTTGACGAGTTCGCCGGGTTGCTTCCAGTTCGTTAAGCTTTTGGCGGGCCGCATTTAAATTCGCCTCGGCTTGATGAAAAGCGGTTTCAGCCTGTTGGCGAACCTTTTGCGCAGAGAAATGTTTCTTCTCTGACGACCGAAAGGTCTCATCGGCAGTGGCAATCACCATATCCACCGCCTTCAGTTTTTCACGCTGTGATTCTATACGCGTTTTAAGCTCGTTCAAATGCGCCTGGTGGTTGGCCCGCCGCGAATTTAAGTTATTGAGATTTTGACGGGCAGTATTAAGTTTCTGCTCCACCCCGGCGCGCTCAAGTTTGCGGGCATTCAGGGCCGATTTGGAAGTAGCTTCCTGGGATTGGGCATCCTGCGCCTCAGCCTGAATACGCTCATATTCCAGGCGGGCTTCTTCGGCTCGCTCTTTGGCGCTGCGTTCTTCATCCACCAGCCGCTGCTGCTCAGAAACTGCACTGGAGAGACTTTCGGTAAGCGACCGGCGGCGTTCTTCCAACACGGCCAACGCGCGATAGATCGACTCGCTCTGCTGATGCAAACCAGATGATTGCCTGTGCCAATCATTTAAACGAGAGCGCAGATCCGATAAACGCGCCCGCG
>JBBRWF010000247.1:0-6731 GCA_038249405.1 Anaerolineales bacterium | reverse complement strand
TCAGCACGCTGAGCCGCGGCACGTTGAAACGGGTGTACGCTGGCCTACCGAGGCTCTGGTGGATAGCTGGCAGGTCAGCCGGGCATCCATTCCATGGGTGATTGCCCGCCAGCAATTTAACCTGCTTGGTTCGCACGATACTCAGCGTATCAGTCACATTTTAGGCGGCGATCCAGCGCTTATTCGGCTGGCGGCGGCTTTTCTGCTGACCTATGTAGGTGTGCCGTGCATTTATTACGGTGATGAGATTGGGATGAGCGCGCGAGACTCGTTGGAAGCGCGTGATTGCATGATTTGGAATGAGGCCGATTGGGATCACAGCCTGCGTTCGTTTTACCAGAGGCTGATCAAGTTGCGCCGTACTTCACCGGCTCTTATCAGCGGCGGTTTTCAGGTTTTATGTGTGGAAGAAGATGTACTGGCCTACCTGCGTGATTCGGACCAGGAGCAAATCATTGTGATTGGCAACCGAGCGCCAGAAGAGAGACCTGCCGGGATTTTGCCGGTTGGCTGTGGTGCTGTAGTGGATGGAACACTTTTGGAAGAGATATTTAGCGGGCAGTCTACCAGGGTGGTGAATGGGAATATCCACCTTCCGGCCGTATCGCCTGGAGTGCAAGTCTGGCGCACATTTTCAACACAGGTCTGATGGATTTCTTTTAGGGGTTAAAACAACCCGTTTTGTCTGTCACGAATTTCTGACAGGTCAAACGGGTTTGTATATTGGTTATGACGAACAACTGCTAGCGGCGCAATGTTTTAACGATTTACATAGTAATTGCACTCGAGCTTACTTTGGTAGGTCAAAGCAGTTGCCGCTGTCTGGAATGACAGTGTGATTTGCGTTTGCCACCAATGCGCACATTTGAGTTGCACCTTCTGGCTTATCACTTAGCGTGTAGCCAGCGAATGGGCGCGGCCCGCCATAAATCTTCCAAGGACCTGATCCTGGTCTTCCGGCCTGATCTGGCGGAACTGTATTGAAGAAAAAGTGAATATGTGTCCAGGGTAGTTTTTCGGTGAAGCCAAATGTTTCATATTGTACGAAATACTCGTTACCGCTGAGTGTTATTGCATTTATTTTTACATACATGGTTGTTGGAAAGGTGGGTGTTGCTTCAGGTATTGGCGCAACGTAAACCTGAGTTGCTGTTACCTGTGGAGCCTGAGTTGGTGGAACATCGGTTGGCTGTGCGGTTGGTTGTTTTGTGCTTATTTGGGCTGGTGTGTTTGTGGCCAGGACTGCAGATTGTGGTTTGCCTGGGAGTTGGCTGGCCATAAATAACAGGCCAACGATTACCACCATAACGACAAAGAAAAGCATACCTCCTCCCAGGCCGAAAGCCCACAGCAGGGTATTGTTTTTCTTTGGCAGTGTACCAGTGGAACCCGAAAAAGGGGGCGGGGTGTACTGTTGAGATTGGGAAAGGGGTGGATTGGTGTAATTTCTGGGTTGCGGTTCAATAATGGTAGGTTGACTGATATGGGCCGATGGGTGAGCGGCTTGCTGTTGTGCGGGATAGCTGGCCGAAGCGATGATAGTTGCAGCGGGTTGGTTAACAGATGGCTGGTTGAATGATGTGGCCGAAGCTGCCAGACTATTCTGGATTTCGTTCAAAGCTCTTTTTAAATCTGCCGAAAGCTCTGCAACGCTTTGATAACGTTTCTTACGATCTTTTTCCAGGGATTTAAGCAGGATATTGACCAATGATGAGGGGATATCCGCTCGTAAAGAGCGTGGATCTGGCACCTGGTTGTTCAGATGCATCATCATCAGACTCATAGCAGAATCTGCTTTGAAGGGCGGTTCCCCGCTAAGCATCTCAAACATGGTGATGCCCAAAGAGTATATATCTGAGGAAGCATCGGCCTGTTCCGAACGGATTAATTCGGGGGAAATATAGCTGGCTGTGCCAAGGACAGCACCCGTGGCGGTATGGCTGGTGCTGCCAATTATTTTGACAATCCCAAAATCCATCAAGATCGCCTGTCCATTTAAATCAAGCATGATGTTGGCTGGCTTGATATCGCGATGAATGATGCCGCGCTGGTGGGCATACCCAAGCGCGTCACAAATGTTAATAGAGAAATTTATTGCTTCCAAGATGGAAAGTTTGCGCCCCTGGTTGTTTAGTCTTTGTAAACGATTTTGAAGTGTTTCCCCTGGCACGAATTCCAATACCATGTAATGAACACCCTGGTCGGAATTAAAATCATAGACCTGCACGATATTTGGATGGCGCAGCGATGCAACCGCAGCAGCTTCCTCTTCAAATCGTTGAATGAATTGAGTATCGCTTGAGAGATGGGAATGGATCAGTTTAATTGCAACGACGCGCTTGAGGTTAGGGTCGGTTGCTTTGTACACAGCGGACATCCCGCCCTGCCCAAGTAGTGATTCAATTTGATAGCGTCCACTGAGGGAACGGCCAATCCAGGATGGTTGAGACATAGGTTGCCCTGCCGGTTGCTGGGATGAATCTGCTTTTGGGTAAATGCTTTTCTATTACAGTAAAACATGTTTCAAAGCAGATAATATAACTCGTATTATACACAGTTTAATCAGTCATTCAATACCTGCTAAACAAAAATGCCTGTCCATTTTGTGATAAAAAAAGGACAGGCGGTAACCTGGAAGGTATTGAAAAATCATTTTTCAAATCGCATAAGGAAGTTTTGTCCGAGCCCAATTCTCATACCGGGTAAAATTTCATAAGGGCGGTTTGGCTCGATGCGAGTGCCCTGGAGCAAAACGCCATTGGTGCTTTGCAGATCTGTGATATAGAATTTGCCCGTTTGCGGATCTATATTTATTTCAGCATGCCGGCGTGATATTTCGCCTTCGCCGCTTAACATCGGGATATCGCGCCCCAGTAGGGTTGGATAGCCTGTAAGACTTAATTTTTGCCCAACTTTGGTAGGGATGATTGATCTTTCGACAACCAGATAAGTTACAGCAGTTTGATCTGTACCGATAAAGGTTTTCCCTTCTTCTGCAGGCGGCGGATAAGAGGGTGTCCTTTGTTCGGGTTTTATTGCAGGTGTGGAAATTCCAGCCGGCTGGCCACGCGCTGGCTGAGATGGGAGCGGAGCGGGTTGTTCTCTCGATCTTTCGGGCACTGGTTGTGATCGCGGTTCGTTTGACGCTGCCCCGGAAGATGCCTGAGTCATAAAGGTCATTAGCAAATCATTTCTTCCAATTACCAGCCGGTCCCCATTTTTAATCTCTTTGCGGGTATTAAATTCAATACTCTTTCCGTTAACCGTGATTGGGTTATTTTCAGCCAATGGTTCAATATAAAAACGGCCTTCGGAAAATGTAATTTGCGCATGTTTGCGTGAAACCGTCTGACCTTTTGGATGAAGTTGGAGATTTACTGCCAGGTTAATATTGTGATCGGCTTCATTCGTCGGTCGACCAATGATCGCTGGCTGCCACTGAATATCGTAAATTCTGTTGGCTGAATCATCCCTCAAAAAAGCGTAATTCTTGAAATCCAGCATCTGCCGGATTGTCTGCTGGATGTAATTGAATACAATCTCATCTTGCGGCTGAATATCCAATTGCTCAAGCGTGAGTGTATTATTTAGCGGGCGCTCTATTCCCTTCAAGTAGAGCGCATATTTACCGGGGGAGTCAGCAGAAATGTCATCGAATTCTTTGAGAATCTCTTCAATGAGCGCGCTGGCAGTAAGATTTTTACGCAGCTTTGCGCGCTGACTGACATGCTCGAACACATCAATTTTTACGTCAATATACTCATCCATAGTTACCAACCTATTTTTTATCTTCCAGAAGGCCCATTGCACGGGCATTTTCAACGATGTCGCTTTCTGAATACAGCGCGAACATTTCCTCTGGCAGGCCCAGTTCCATCAGCTTTTTCTTTAGCTCTGGAATGTTATACGATGAGAGATCGGGTTTAGGCGGTGTTCCCTGGGGATTTCCGGTTGGCGCGGTGGAATTCCCATCCGGGGTTTTATCCTGCGGTTTGCCATCCAAATCACTATCCGCCAGCCATTGCACATTTTTTTGCGGGTAGCGTTCCTTGATACGCCTGACCCAAATATCCAGCGAGCCCTCAATGTCATCATCATTCGTGTAGGGTGTCGCAAGCTGGAGCATGCTGGTAATGCTTGAACGGACGATAAACGCGCGGCCCATTGGCAGTTCGGCATCGGCAAGGGCACGTGGAAATTTACCATTTAGCCGGTTGACAGCATCCGCGCTGCGCAGTGCGATACCAAAGGCCGGAGCAGTATAGACTTTGCGCAAGTCGTCGCTTGCGCTGGTAATGCCCAATGAACCAGCCACGATCAGGTAAACGCCCGCAGTTTGATATTTACGGATAAGCCCGGAAAGAGTCTCAAAGAACATCATCTTTTTACGGCTCGACTCTTCTGTAAACGCATCGTAGTTATCGATAAATATCATTATTTTGCGACGTTTGGGCCTGGTATCAAAATCAGCGCACTCTATTTGAAACTTTTCCAGGAATGAATCAAGTTGTTCTATTTCGTCAATGGTTTGAACAACGTGGGGTATATCTGCGATGGAAGTTTCGCCTGCCTTCCATAATTTTCGTGTGTAATCGATGAGTACCATCATCACTTCATCTGGCGAATAGTTAATCGCAATCGAGAGGATCATGGTGCGGAGGGTGGAGGTTTTACCAGAAAGTGGCTGTCCAAGAATGACCATGTGGGGTCCCTGGCGCTCGATATCAATGATGGCGGGTTCCAGGGTGCGGTCATCAATGCCCATAATGGCATTGATGCGGCGTACTTCGGGCACGCTGCCTTGTTTCAGCAGGTTTTCGAGTGAGAAACGCAGCGGCAGGGTTTCAATACTGGATGGTTTTTCTCCCTTCCATTTATCATCCCACAGCGCAGCCATGCGTGTACACATCTTTCCGATCCTGGCGAGACCATCCGGGTCATCCTCTTCAGGCGTGAATGTGAGTGCGGTCTGAAACTCGAGTGGTGTGGTTCCAACGCGCACGTAGCCACGCCCTGGAACCGTGCTTAGATCGGCTGGAACGCCACGGCCCACAATATCTGCGTATTCAGATGGATCAGATAACTTGAGTGTAAATCGTTCGGTCACCAAGTTATAAAGTTTACCGGTGAGCGCGTTTGGTAAATCAGCTGAAATTAGGAAGTGGACACCGTAAGCGCGTGATTCACGAATGAGTGAAGTAATCGGCCCCATGAGGTTGTCATAGTATTCTTTAAACTCGGCAAAGTTATCCATTACGATCAGGATAGCTGGCAGGGGTTTCTCTGGATGAGCAAGGTTATAAGAATCAAGGCTGTTTACCCTGGCTTCGCTGAAAAGAACCTGGCGGTAATCTACAATGTCATTGGCTTTGCGCAACACGCGCAGAACGCGCTCATCTTCTTCGCTGGTGATAACCGCGCCTACATGCGGCAGGTCGCGCAGGATCATCATGGCACGTCCGCCGAAATCGAGAATGTAAATATGTAGTTCATCCGGCGAATGGGTCAGAGCCAGACTGGTGATGATTGTGCGTAGAAACGTGGTTTTGCCGCGTCCTGAAGAACCAAAAATGACAACATGTCCCTGTGGAAAGTCGATCTTGAGCGGTTTTTGGCTGGCGCGGTAAGGATTATCAATGATGCCGATCAGCGGCGTCATTGCGCTTTTTCCCCAACCGGCACCGGCCCACGAAAAATCTTCGGTCCAGAAAGATGTAGCTTTTTCGTTTAGCGCAAACCCTGCAATTTTATTCTGGTCATTTAAGCGCAGCAATTCAATATCATCATCACCCATATACGCTGTATCGAGCACTGTTTGCAGGCTGAGTACATTCGAGCCTGTTTGCATTGGCAGGAACTCAGGCCACGGGCGCCACTGTGGCCGGGATTCTTTTAATGCCATACCTGCCATCATATCGACGATCACGTCATATAATTTGGGCGGTTCGGTGGATTTTTGTCCGGATGTTTTACGGGGCCGGTCAAGCCAGATCACATTTTGGACAATATTTTCCTCTTGCGGGCCTTTGTAATCTCCACCGGTATAAGCAGTTTGGATCAGTTCTATATTTTCATTGCCGATTTGAAGATAGCCGCGGCCTGGAATACCCGGAGGCAGGAAGGCTGCATCTGCCCTGCGCAGCACTTCGCGGCTGTCATCTGGTGTTTCTACGCGTAAGCTAATGCGGAATTTGATATTGGCGCGCATCTGGTCGGTTACACCCACCGGGCGCTGTGCTGCAAGAATGAGGGTAACACCCAAAGCGCGGCCCAGGCGGGTAATGCTTTCGAGTTGAGCCTTGTATTCAGCTTTGCCTGAGATCATTTCGGCAAATTCATCAATGATGATGAACAAATGAGGATAGGGTGGGCGCTCCGGGTCGAGGTTCAGGCCTTTTTTGCGGTAATGGACGATATCCTTGGAATTCGTGTAGGTGTTGAGCTTCTGGCGACGGTCGAGTTCGGCGATGATCGATGCAAATACGCGCGCAGTGGCAGACGGGTCGAGGTTGGTGACCATATCCACCTTGTGCGGCAGATGTTTGAAAGGTTCGAAGGCTGAACCGCCTTTGAAATCAATCAGAACGAAGTTCAATACGTCTGGACTGAAATTCAGTGCCATGCCAATGATCATGGTCATCAGCAGTTCAGATTTTCCGGAGCCCGTGGACCCGGCGATAATGCCGTGCACCCCATCTGCTTTTGCAGAGAAGGTCAGCACGCGCGGTTCG
>JBBRWF010000246.1:0-6749 GCA_038249405.1 Anaerolineales bacterium | reverse complement strand
TCGCAGCATTGCCTCCCGACTTTCAGGCATATAAAAAGAGCTCCCTGCCTTTTACAGCAAGAAGCTCTTTTGGGTTATTTTGACTCTACGCTTTGGTCATGGTTACAAAAACCATCGGACGGCGCTTGGTCTCATTGAAAATGAACGTGCGCACCACATCCACGATGTCTTTTTCCACACTCATGCCGCCGCCGTGAATGACATCCACCACACGTTTACGCACCGCCGGTATAAGTGTGCCGGCATCATCCGCCGAGACAAATCCGCGCGTCAGGATTTCAGGATCATCCAGCAGGCGGTTCGAATACTTGTCGATACTCAGGTTGACCACAAAGATACCAGAGCGGGCCAGCTGTTCGCGTTCGCGCATCACATCCGGGTCCGCATCTCCAATGCTGCTGCCTTCCACGATCACATAGCCGCCCGGGATGCGTTCTCCCAGGTTTAGTTCGCCATTTTCAAGTTCCACAACCTGGCCATTTTCAGCAACGATGATCCTGTCTTTTGAGATGCCAATTTCTTCAGCCAGTGCCGCATGGCGGCGCAGCTGGCGCAGCTCTCCGTGCATCGGCATAAAGTACTTGGGCCGCACCAGGTTGATCATCAGCTTTTGTTCTTCCTGGCTGGCGTGACCTGATACATGCACAGGGGCGATCCCGCCATAAATGACATTTGCCCCAACTCGCAGCATGCGGTTGATAGTCTTGCTGACAGCCTCTTCATTCCCTGGAATGGAATGCGAAGACAGGATAACTGTATCGTTTGGCAGCAAATCGAACTGCCGGTTCGTGCCAGCAGAAAGCCTGCCGATAATGGAAGACGGTTCGCCTTGTGAGCCGGTACACATCAACACTACCTGGCTGGGAGGCAGATTTAGCGCGGTTTCCACCGTCACCAGGGTATCATCTGGAACCAACAAGTAGCCCAGCTTGCGCGCCATTTTGGCGTTATCCACCATGCTCATCCCCACAAAGGCCAGCTTGCGGTGATTCTTGATGGCGGCGTCAGCCACTTGCTGCATACGAGAAATGAGTGATGCAAACGTAGCGATGATGACACGCCCGGGGGCGTTCTTAATGGCCAGGTCAAACGCCGGGCCAATGACTTTTTCTGAGGGCGTCCAACCGGGCCGTTCGGAGTTGGTGGAATCACTCAATAACAGATCTACGCCGCGCGTGGATAGTTCAGCCAGTTTGGCATAATCGGTCGGCCAGTTATCCACCGGGGTATGGTCAAATTTATAGTCGCCGGTGTGTACGACCAGCCCGGCTTTGGTTGTGATACCCAGACCCACTGCATCCGGGATGCTGTGGCAGACGTGGAAAAAGTCCACCTTGAATGGCCCAATCTGCAGGGTTTCACCGGCTTTGATTGGACGCAGATCGGCTTTGGCGGCCATGCCGTTACGTGCCAGTTTAACTTCAACCAGGCCGAGTGTCAGCTTTGTGCCATATACGGGCGCAGGAATGCGGGAAAGAACATGCTGGATGGCGCCGATGTGATCTTCGTGCCCATGGGTGATGATAATTCCGGCGACTTTGTGGCTTTTGTCGTATAAATACTCAAAATCAGGGATGATATAGTCCACCCCAATCATGTCATTTTCCGGGAACATCATACCCGCATCAACAACCAGTATCTGGTTGTCGAATTCGTAGGCCATCATGTTTTTACCCACTTCCCCGAGGCCCCCCAGGGGAATGATCTTTAGTTTATTACTCATGAAATTGCTTAACCTCTTGTAGTGTAGATTTTTATCCGCTTTAGGCGGTTTGGTTTTGGGAGTAAGTATAAAAAAACGTCCCAGGCATATGCCAGGGATCGAAAAGACAACGATTGCGGGTCTTTTAATTTTTTAACTGCCCTTTTGGCAGGATAAGTCTTCTCAAACCAGTAGTAGTATAGCAATATTAAAGAGATTTGTCAAATTTTGCTGTGACGCTTGAATCGTTCTATGAGCAGGTTGTAGGCAAGTTGTTTTTGCTGAATCGCTTTCAAAAGCTTTTTCTTCTGCGCTTCATCGTGAGTAATCCCAAGCTGTTCTTTGAGTTCTCCGATTTCTTTGAGAATAAGAACCTCTTCTGGCACGTAGTCTCCACTTTTCAACACAGAATACCCGATCCGTAAATCTTCCGGGGTGTCAAAGTAATTGCTCAGATCAAGCTTTTTGCCCTGGTTGGGTAAATTATTGAATTTCCCCTGCTCAATTGCTTCCCGGATAATCTCATCAACAGATTTTGTCATGGTCTCACCACTCTGGCTGATATTAATAAAGGTGGATGGCCATCTTCCACAAGATGACCATTCGCTCTAACGCACTTATTTGCACTTAATTTTAGTTGGGTCAACATCTTTCCCAGCATCCCAGACTCGTTGGAATTCTGCACTGTATAGTTTGGCGATGGTTGGGTTATCAAGAATAATCACGTTCTCGTTATTGCTTTGATCCGCATTATCTGAAAAGTTCAGTGAGCCAGTGATGACAAAACGATTGTCAATCACGATAACTTTGTGATGCAAAAATGAATAATTGCCATCGGTTCTAACCGGGATTTTTGCACAGAATAGCGGGGTCATCTGCCCATACTCACTTTCGGCGCCGGTTGCCTCAAACACACCGGATACCGAAACACTATTTTTTGCGGCTGCCAGCATTGCCTGACCCAGATCTGGCTGGGTGTATGAGAATGCCAGGAAGCGGATGCTCTTTTTGGCTGATTGAATATAAGGGATGATGTGGCTGACAGCCTTATCTTCCGGAGAAAATAGAACCTGGATTTTTGTTCCATCAATGGTCAATTGCTGTTCCGAAACGGTGCTGGGGGATTTACTATTAAATTGTCCATTCCACATATCTTCAAACTGTCTTTCATAAATGGCAGACAGTTTTGCAGAATCAATTGAGATTACATTGTTGTTTTGCTCGAACATTCCGCTAACAGTAATATTCGTAGATCCTGTCCAAACTGTTTTGCCATCAAACAGCCAAAATTTATCGTGCATGAGTGCGCCGCGTTGATCATCAATGATCAGGATGCCGGCCTTTTTCATCAGCTTAAATTGTCCGTGTCCTGGTTTTGTATCCGTATCCAGTCCGTTTTCATCGTCTGTGATCCAACGTACATCCACGCCTCGCTGCTTTGCGCGGATGAGAGCGTTGGCAACATCTACCAGGTCCGTTTCAAAAGAAGCGATATGAATAGTCTTTTGGGCAGTGTCGATGTGTTTGATCAGTTTTTCAGTGATAGAGCCTTTTAAGATTTCTGGCGGCAGCCCATTTGCCCCGTAATTTTCTTCATCTGCCTGGCGGATGCGTTGTGATGTTACAAAATAAACCTGCCACCAGGTGCCTGAGCTTGCCGGTCTGGTTCCTTCTACGACCGGGACATCTGTGGGCGCATCCGCCGATATTTGGGTGGTGGTAGCTGGCTGGGTTGGAGTAAACAAACCCAGCGGGTCAGTTCCGGAAAGTGTATAAAATATCCCTATCAATAACACTGCCGCCAAAACAAGCAATGTACCCATGGAATTTTTTGGTTTACGTGTTGGCGACATTCCTACTCCTGATTTTGAATATTTTTTTCGAGCATTGCGCGCAAGGCGCGGATATTTTGACCTGCATCTTCGACCCTTACGGAAGTAAACATATTCCAATAGATCCGTTTGGGAATAGTCGCATTTTCCCCATACACCAGGGCAGCTTTTTCGACCAGCTGTGTTAAAAGTGAAATGCCTTCCTTCATGGTAATTTCTGGCCTGCAAAGATCCTTGGCAGCATCTATCATCTGTCGTAGAGCGCGCATACGCGGGTAGACAGCTTCCCGTGCTTCTTCGTCGTCTTCAAAGCTGCCTGTATCGCGCGTGATGGAGACAGCACGGGTAGTGCCCCAATCGAGTATGGCTGAAGCTCCACTATCATCCAGACCACTGCGGAATGATTCATTTTCAAGAATACTTTCTGCGGCCATACGGGCACGTTTTTCCATATCCATGAGATCCTGCTCCTTTCTGCCAATCGCTTTCATCGAACTTTTCGAAGTATACCTGTTTTCTATAGAACATTGCCGTGAAAAGCTGAGTTCTTGGGAACAGGGGAGGTGGTAAAATAAAAAAATAGGCGCAATTTCGCCCCGTTTTCAAGTTGAAAACGGGGTTTATCAAATCCAGGAGAGATCATGAGCGAGCTTTTGTATCAGACGGATGCTTATCTGAAAGAATTTGATGCCAAAATAATCGGTGTGGATGCTTTGGCTCGTTCCATTGTTCTCGATCGATCTGCATTTTATCCGGGTGGCGGCGGACAGCCATGCGATTTTGGCAGCTTGCAGGTGGCTGGTCAGGAATACCCGGTCATCAAGGTTAAAAAGCAGGGTGATGATGTATTTCACTATATTGGCGGTGAGTTGGCTTTGCCTTCCGAAAGTTTTCAGGCGCATGGTGTTTTGGATTGGGAGCGCCGTTATAAGTTGATGCGCACGCACACCGCTTTGCATATCCTGTGCGGTACGGTTTTTCGTGATTATGGTGCACTGGTCACTGGCGGTGATATGGAGCCGCTTGGTGGCCGAATGGATTTTGAGTTTGAGCGAATGCAGGCTGGACTGGTGCACGATATTGAGGCGGCGGTAAACCAGGAAATTGCGAATGCGCGTGAATTGCGAGTCAATATTTTGCCGCGCGAACAGGCATTCCAGATTCCCGACCTCATCCGTACAAAGATAAATCTACTGCCGGAAGGGATTCCCTTTGTGCGTACAGTGGAAATAGTTGGCCTGGATTTACAGGCGGATGGCGGTACGCATGTGAGAAATACATCCGAGGTAGGATCAGTGCGCGTTGTTGATTACAAATCCAAAGGCGCCATCAATAAACGCATCTACATCGCCATAGAGTAGTCGGATTATTTTGGCGGGGATTGCCATATCTGAGATGATCTGAATATTTCAGAAATAACATCTTTTTCTTTGGGTTTGTGTTTATATTTTTTATGACTGCTAAAGTAATTTTAAACCCGTATTCCAACCGGTGGAACGCGCAAAAGCGCTGGAGTTCTGCAGAGGCTGCCTTGCGAGCCGCAGGTGTCGATTTTGAGCTGGTCGTTTCTGATGGCCCTGGACATATCAAAGAGCTTGCGCGCCAGGCTGTTGCTGAAGGTTTTTCGCCGATCATTGCAGCTGGCGGCGATGGAACCATCGGAGAAACTGTCAACGGTATGGTGCAGGCCTGCGGTAATGACAGGCCGCTGCCTCCCTTGGGCATCCTGCCGCTGGGAACCGCCAATGATTTTGCTTACGCACTCCATATTCCGCTGGACTTGAATTCCGCAGCGACAGTAATTGCTGCCGGAAAGATCCAAAATGCGGATATGGGCAAAGTCAATGATGTTTACTTTGCAAACAACAGCGGAATTTGTATTGAGCCTTATGTGACTGTTATACAGCAAAAAATCGGTTGGATTAAGGGCATAGCCCGTTATTTGGTGGCTGCTGTGTTCGCCATCCTGGATAAACCAACCTGGAATGCGCATGTCGAATGGGACGCAGGCAGCTTTGACGGCCCGATTTCTTTGATTTATATAGGGAATGGGCCACGTTCTGGCGGGGTATTTTTCATGGCGCCGCATGCGGAGCTGTTTGACGGGAAATTTACGGTAGTCCTGGCGTATCGTTCCACACGTTTGGGAATGTTTACGATGATGCCTAAAATCATGCGTGCCGCTGAGGGAAGCTATGTTGAAAGTGCCGGGGTGCAAGAATTTACAACCAGCTGGATCAAGATCCATCTTGTGAACCCGTCACCAGCGCATACAGATGGCGAACTGTTTTCAACAGCCATCACTGATCTGGAATACAACATTTTCCCGGGTCGTCTACCCATCTTACTACCCTGATATGTTGACTTTTGCCCCGCTAACCTCGGAACGGTTTTTAGATTTTGAGCGTTTATTTGGCCCGCGAGGCGCATGCGGCGGCTGTTGGTGTTTGTTTTGGAAACTCCCTGCCCGGGATTTTTACCAGTTAACCGGTGATGCTGCACACCAGATGCAGCGCTCCCTGGTCGACCAGGGCCTGGTGCCTGGTATCCTGGCTTATGATGCCGGTGAACCAGTTGGTTGGATTGCGGTGGAACCGCGCAGCTCCTACCCACGTTTGGCGCGTTCCCGGGTATTAAAACCAGTAGATACCGCGGATGTTTGGTCAATCACCTGTTTTTTTACTGCCAGGTCTCATCGTCGTAAAGGTGTGACCGTGGAATTGCTGGGCGAAGCTGTAAAGTTTGTTGCATCGCGAGGGGGGACAGATTGTTGAAGGCTATCCGGTTGAACCTAAGGGTTCGAATGCTCCTGCTCCTTTTGTTTATACAGGCTTGCCCGCAGCTTTTTTGCACGCAGGTTTTGTAGAGGTGGCTCGTTATTCGGTAACACGCCCCATCTTTCGTTATTATATTAATGAGTGAATACGTGTTTGGCCGGTTTGCAACCGCAAGCGAGTTTGCTCCTTCTAGATCAGGTTGATTTCAACCCAATAGTTGCGGCATTATGTCAGCAAATAGCAAAAAATGCCTTGCTTTTACACACCAGCCCGAACACAATAATTAAGACTCATATTTACTTGAGTTTAGAGATGGTCAATACGGCGCAAAATCTGCGTCTAGTTGAATTGGACCTTAATAAAAAAATGTAGTTACCGAAATCGTTACTTTTGCACGTTGTCAGCAGGTTTTTAGCTGGTTTTGCGCCTTCTTCGTCT
>JBBRWF010000245.1:0-6764 GCA_038249405.1 Anaerolineales bacterium | reverse complement strand
GTTGGTGCCGTACCTGCTGCTGCTGGTGGGTTTTGCTGCTTTTTATGGTGGATGGAAATGGTTTTCAGCACGTGATGAACTTGGCGGACGCCCGTATTGGATTATCGGTATGAGCGCGCTTTCTCTGGCGGCCACGCTGCGCGGCAATTCCGCCGGGAGTGCGGCCTGGGGTACCGCCATGCTTTTATTTGGTGGAATTTCATTTCTGTATTCGGCAAGGCATGTGTGGTTTACGCGTATTTTGGCCGGTCTGGGCATCCTGTTATTGGGTTTGCCTTTCACGCTGACTGCGACTGGTTGGGCGGGTAATTTTCCCTGGCCTGTCATCTTCTGGCCTTTGTTTGGCGGGGCGCACTTTCTGTTTGTGGCGGGGTATATCCGGCACTTGTTTTCAGCGGGAGAAATACCTTTTTCCGGGCTGCCCACCTGGGCACAGACAGCCTATCCGATTGGATTGGGTTTATTGGTGGTGACCATTATCGTGACGGGTTTATGGGGTTGGGTGGGAGCCTTTCAAATCGGGTTCTGGATTGCGCCAACGGTCTTGCTGGTGCTTAGCGGTTTATTGGGTCTGGCAGCATGGCGTTTCCGGCGTTATATCAGCATACCGGAGTTTCTGACTTCAGAGACGCGTGTCTCGCGCTTTGGTGTGATGCAAGATTTTATGGCGCGCGGGCTGTGGACAATTTATCGAATTTTGGGGCGTTTGTTTGGCTACATCGCCAACTTACTTGAAGGAGATGGCGGTTTGCTGTGGACGCTGGTACTTTTGGTGCTGGTTGTTACCATTTTACAGGGAAGATGATGCCTGAGCTTATTTTGTGGATTGCTGCGCTGTTATTAGCCAGCACCTCGGCTGGATTGCTTTTGAGCCGCGATTGGCGCTGGAGTCTGGGGCTTTTGGCGGTGCAATATTTTGCGGCATTTCTGCTTATTTTTTCCTATTGGCCGATTACCCTTTCGACTACTTTTTTGGTGGCAGGCTGGATGGCGGCGGCTGCTTTGGGAATGACACATCTTAATTTAAAGAACGAACCTGCAACAGAAACATCCTGGCCTCAGGGGCGTCTTTTTCGTATTTTTGCTGCCAGCCTGGTAGTGCTGGCGGTTTCGGCGGTTTCGACAAACCTGGAAGACATTTTCCCGAATGCTTCAGCTCCGGTAGTGTGGGGCGCGCTGGTTTTAATCAGTCTTGGGTTTTTACATCTGGGCATGACCCTGCAACCATTGCAAGTGATCCTGGGGTTGTTTACAACGCTGAGCGGGTTTGAAGTGTTTTTTTCGATTATTGAAAATTCGATCCTGGTGGCTGGTTTGCTGGCAGTTGTAACGCTTGGACTGGGGCTGGTGGGAAGTTATTTGCTTATTCTGGAACATGCGGAGAAGCCGGTATGAGCGCACCGCTGATCTGGATCGCAGCCCCAATCATTTTTGCCATATTGTTATTATTTCTGCCTCGCGAGCGCTGGATCACAGCCCTGGGCACCGTGTTTTCGGCATTTTTGGCGTGGCTGGCCTTCTGGCTGCCGCCAGACTCGACGCAGCGGGTTGCAAGTCTATCCTTCCATATTGATTCTACATTCAGCCTTTTGGGACGCCAGATCAGCCTGACCGCATCTGACCAGGTTTTACTGATACTGGTTTTCGGTATTGCCGCTTTCTGGTCATTAGGGACGCTGGCGATAGGAGGCGCGCGCCGAATTATCCCGGTTGGCCTGGTGGTGATCGCACTGTTGGTGGCCTCTCTGGCGGTGGAACCGTTTCTTTATGCGGGGTTGTTGATCGAGATGGCGGTGCTTTTATCTGTTCCCATGCTGGCTGAGCCTGGCCAAAAACCGGGGCGCGGGTTGATCCGCTTTCTGATCTACCAGACTCTGGCAATGCCATTTATTTTATTTGCCGGTTTTTTACTTTCTGGAGTGGATGCGGGGCCTGCGGACCTGGCGCTGATTGGTCAGGCAGCGTTAATGCTCGGGCTGGGTTTTGCTTTTTTGTTCTCGGTTTTTCCGCTATATACGTGGGTCCCATTACTGGCAGAAGAGTCCATGCCTTACGCCGTGGGTTTTATCATGCTGGTTTTCCCAACCTTTAGCCTGGTTTTTGGCTTGAGTTTTATTGATCGCTATTCATGGCTGCGCGATTCGACAGATCTGCTGCCGGTGCTACGGTGGGTAGGATTATTGATGATGGTTAGCGCCGGGCTGTGGGCGGCTTTTCAGCATCATGTTGGGCGCATCTTTGCGTATGCCGCCGTGGCTGAAACGGGACTGTCTTTGCTGGCTTTAAGCCTTCCCAACCAACAGGTTGGGCTGCAGATTTTGTTTTTTCTGCTTGTTCCGCGGGCGCTGGCTTATGGGGTCTGGATGGTGGCTGTGTCTATTTTGAAAACACAGGCTCCTGACCTTAAATTTAGTTCACTGCGAGGGATGGCGAGACAATTTCCTGTGACAGCCGCCGGGTTGGTTCTATGCAATCTTGCCCTGGCTGGGGCGCCGCTTTTTGCAAGTTTTCCGGTACGGCAGGCTTTATGGGAAAAGCTGGCGGCTGAATCGCTGCCGGTGGCACTCTGGTTTGGCCTGGCAAGCCTGGGCCTGTGGGTAAGTTCCATGCGTACTCTGGCGGTTTTAACAATGGCGCCTGCGCACACACCCTGGGCGTCAAAAGAAACATGGGAGCAGCGTTTATTGATTGGTATTGGGCTGATTGGGCTGGTGGTTTTCGGATTATTTCCCCAGTGGGCGCAGGCTTTCCTGGCGAACCTGCCTTCCATGTTTGAACATCTGGGTAAATAAATATTCATTTTTAGCAGGCTATACCCAACACGGCCATAAACGCACAAGGCACCATGTTGCTTTCTTTTTAGCGGAAAACCGCAATTTGTGCCCGTGGGTATAATATAATCAATTATTGTCAATTCCCTGGAGAACAACCCATTATGGAACTTGAAGACCTTGCAAAAAAGCTGGATTGGCTGGAAAGAGAACATCGAAAAGATCGCGCCACAATTTCGGACCTGCATGAGAAGCTGGCTGGATTTGAGGGGAATTCAAGCTTGCTCCAAAACCAGATTAAAGAATTAAACGCAGACCTTGCCCGGTATAAATCCACCGGGGCGAGGCTTGATCAGTTTGATACGATGGTGACTCAGTACCGGTCTGAGGTAAGCAAGTCGATTGACGATCTTGAAAAAAGACGATTAAAACATGAACGTGATATTGAAGAACGCCGCCGTATGGAGGTGGATGTTCTGAATAAGTCGTTGATCGAAGTGCGGGCCAGTGTGGATGCTCTGCAGGATCTGCGGCGCGGTTTGCAAATGCGTGTGGAAGAGGATTTGCGGCTGGCGCGCGTTTTTGGGGAACTTGAAAAGAAATTGGATGACTTCACGCGGGCAGATGAAGAAATTCGCCGCAGCGTGCGGAATGTGGATGAAGCCCGTAAAAACGACATCAAGCGGATCGCTGATACGCAGGGTGAAATGGCTGCCATTCGCAAGCGCGCTGATGACGCACGCGAGAAATCTGATTTGAATGCGGATTCATTGAGGCAGCTTGATACGCGTATTAATGAATTGTTGGCATCTGAGAGCGACCGGCGCCAGGCCCAGATCGGATTTATTGAACAACAAAATATGAGCCTGGTGGAACGCGACCGGGGTTGGAAAGAGATCCAGATCCGTTTTGAAGGCTTCCTGCGCCAGAATATCAATATTGACCAACAGCTGATCGCACTGGAAGAAACGCAACGCTCGGTCAAACGTTCGCAAGAATCATTTGATGAAATGAATACTCGAATTGAGCGCCGTATCAATGAAATCACGGAGATTCAACGCCTAAACGAAGAGCGGTTCCGCCAGGAGTGGGTCACATTGAAGGCGGATGACCAGAAACGCTGGACCAATTACTCGCTTACGCAAGACGATTGGGTCAAGGATATTCGCGTTGATCTTGATAAACTCAACCAACGCATTGCGACTCTGGATGATCTGTATCAATCCCTGCAGGATCTGGTTCAACAAACCAGCGAAACAACCGAAATCCAATTGCAGGAATTAATGAATTGGGCACACGAATTTCTGACCAATTACGGGCGCATTATGGGGCGGCCGAAGTCTACCCGATAAATTGCAGGGGCGACCTATTAACTGGTCGCCCCTGATCTTAAAGGACAGCATGCGCGTTATTGGAACCGCCGGGCACGTCGACCACGGCAAATCCACACTGATCGCCGCTCTCACTGGCACACATCCTGACCGCCTTAAAGAGGAACAGGAACGTGAAATGACCATTGAGCTTGGTTTTGGCTGGCTTAACCTGCCAGACGGCCAGGAAGTTGGGATTGTGGATGTTCCGGGGCACCGCGATTTTATTGAGAACATGCTGGCGGGCGTGGGGGGGATCGATGCAGCGCTGCTGGTGATTGCCGCAGACGAAGGCGTGATGCCGCAAACGCGTGAGCACCTTGCCATCCTTGATCTGTTGCAAATACAAAGAGGGCTGGTGGTGATTACCAAAATCGATCTGGCGGATGACCCAGATTGGTTAAACATGGTGGAAACGGATATCCGGGCTGTGCTGGCGGGCAGTGTTTTGCAGGATGCGCCTTTTGTGCGTGTTTCGGCCAGGTCAGGCGCAGGGATGGATCAACTAATTAAGGCCTTGAGCGCGCTGCTGCAGGATGCGCCCGCCCGGCTTGATCTTGGGCGCGCGCGCCTGCCAATTGACCGGGTTTTTTCCATGCCGGGTTTTGGGACTGTGGTGACCGGGACCTTGAGCGACGGGCATCTTTCGGTGGGCGATGAAGTGGAGCTTTTGCCTTCGGGTATTCAGGGGCGGGTGCGCGGTTTGCAAACCCATAAAAAAAAGGAAGAACTTTCCATAGCGGGCAGCAGGACAGCTGTGAACATTTCCGGGGTGGCCCAGGATCGGATTCCACGCGGTGAAGTGCTGGTGACGCCCGGTCATTATCAACCAACCAGGCGGTTTGATGCGCGCCTGCGCACGCTTAAGGATATGGCATTGCCGCTTAAACATGCGGCGCAGGTGAAGGTTTTTGTGGGGGCGGCTGAAACGATTGGCAGTGTGCGAATTCTGGATGCAGACGTTTTGAATGGCGGTGATGAAGGCTGGGTGCAGTTTGAGCTGCGCGACCCGCTGGTGCTGGTGCGCGGCGACCGGACAATCATCCGCAGGCCTTCCCCCGGGGAGACATTGGGGGGGGCACTGGTGATCGACGCAAACCCGGCTGAGCGCCATAAACGCCATGATCAAGTTGTTTTAAGCAGATTGGAAGCGCTTTTGCAGGGCAGCCCGGTAGATGTTTTATTCCAGGCGGCGCTTGTGCAAGGGCCAGCTGCTGTGCGTGAACTCTTTGCAAAGGCGCGTTTGGAGCCTGAAACCGCCAAAAACGCGCTCAAGGAGTGCCTGGAAACGGGTACATTGATCGCGCTCGAAGAGTCTGCCACAATGATTGGCGTGGAAACGCTGATCATCCCAGCGCCCCAATGGGCCGTTTTACAGGAAAACATTCGGTTGGCGCTGGTGTTATTCCATAAAAACCAGCCATTAAGGCGCGGCATGCCGCGGGAAGAACTGAAGAGCCGGTTAAAGCTGGCGCCGCGTTTATACAATGCGGTTATTAAATACTCACAGCTGCAAGATGGCGGCGCGTGGCTGGCTTTGCCGGGGCATGTGCTTCAGCTTACGTCTGCACAGCAAGCGAAAGCTGATGGGCTTCTGAAAAAATTTACGGCTGCTCCTTACGCGCCGCCAACTGTCAAGGAGTGCCAGGCTGAAGTGGGGGAGGATGTTTTTGCGGCATTACTGGAGCTGGATGAGTTTGTGCTGGCAGCGCCTGAAGTGGCATTTCGGCGGGTTGATTTTGAAGCCATGAGGGCTGTGGTGCGAGCGAAAATTGCCGAAAGCGGACAGGTGACGGCGGCTGAAGTGCGGGATTTATTTGGCACCAGCCGGAAATTCGCGCTGGCTCTTCTGGAACATCTGGATACAATTGGGGTTACAATTCGGGACGGAGATTTTCGGCGATTGCGAAAACCATAGCGCTGATTTTTTTCAAAGCCTGTAAGCGTGGAGACGGTATGACGATTGACCCAACCTATATAAGCAGCGTTCTATTGATCCTGGTGGCCTTTGGCGGGGCATTTTTGGCGGCTCTGTGGCTGGCACTGGTGATCTGGACCTGGCGTGATATTCGCAACAGGGCGCGCGACCCGCTTTCGCAGGTGCTGGCTGTGCTGGTTGTGGCTGTGTTGAATCTACCGGGCGTGCTGGTTTACCTGATCTTGCGGCCGGGACACACGCTGGAAGAGGATTATCAGCGCACGCTGGAAGAAGAGGCTCTGCTGGCTTCGATTGAAGATCAATCTGTTTGCCCGGGGTGCGAGCGGCGTGTACATGATGATTGGCAGGTATGCCCGAACTGCCATACGAAACTGATGAAGGGCTGCCAGAGCTGCGGTAAGTTAATGGAACTTCCCTGGAATATTTGTCCGTATTGCGGCACTCCCGCACCGGGTATGAAAAGGGATGTGGAACCAAAATCTGAAATTTTGTGACAATCTATTTTTTTCACTGTATTTACTTTGACAATGTCACATCTGGAATTTGCTGGCAGGCTGTATGCTCTGGTTGTGCTGAACCGAATTCACAGAACAGATGTCTAATGTGACAATGTCAAAGTACTCGAGATTTGTTACTTTGCCCGTTATTAACCATTCCCCCGATCCCCTTCCAAAATCGGAAGGG
>JBBRWF010000244.1:0-6780 GCA_038249405.1 Anaerolineales bacterium | reverse complement strand
AACCGCGCCCTCAGCGAAGCCGGGCTGCGCAGCAAGGTTGAGATCTGGACTGACGGCGGGGTGCGCTCTGCCGCGGACGTGGTCAAGCTGATGTGCCTGGGTGCCAACCGTGTTGGGTTTGCCACCCTCGCCATGGTTTCGATCGGCTGCACCATCTGCCGCGGCTGCCAGCTCGGCACCTGCCACACCGGCATCACTACTCAGATCGAAACCCTCGAACAGGCCCAGGCCCAGGGCATCAAGCACTTTGTGCCGCGCGATATGGAACAGGCCACCCAGTCTCTCATGCGTGTTTTTACTGGGGTTGGCGATGGCGTGCGCGAGATTGTCGCGCGCCTTGGCTTTGCGAGCGCGCAAGAGCTGGTAGGCCGCTCAGACTTGCTGGTCCAGATTTCGCATCAGGACCGCATTGATATGACCGAAATGCTCATCCCGGTCGACCAGTACCTGGCTTCCAAGCCTATACCCATCGAACTGCCCATCAGCGAAATGGCGATGATCGACCGCGGGCCGCTGCGCAGACCGCGCAACCACCTCACCACCGTCATTTCGAACCTGGTGATGGAAAACTTCACCACCTACCGGCAGGGTGTTATCCATTTTGAAGATGATAAAGTTACGCCGGTTGACCGCGCGCTCGGCACGCATCTCACCGGCGCACTCACCCGTTATACCCGCAACTGGGGCTGGATGCCCGGTCACGGCGGCGTGGGTGGGCGTCAAGAAACCTGGCGGCAACCCCTCAACGGGGTTGACCTGCCCGCTGTGCCTGAAACCGAGCTGCGCTTCTTCAGCAGCTCCGTGCCTGGTAACGGCCTGGGAGCCTACAACGCCGCGCCGGTCCACATTCTGGTGGAAGGCGGCGCGCAGGATGGCGTTGCCAAAGGTATCTCCGGCGGGCGTGTCGTCATTTTGAAAGGTTATAACCATGACGGCAAACTGATTGATGGCTCTGTTGGCAAAAGCCTGGCTTACGGCGGCATTGGCGGGACAGTGATTGTGCAAGGCAACGCGGATTCGCGCGCCTGCATCCGTCTTTCGGGTGCGGATGTCATTATCGGCGGCGAGATCAACCACCCGCTCAACGACAGCCTGGGTTTTATCGGCGCGCGCTCCAACGTCAAGGGCTTCCTGTGCGAATACATGACCTCCGGGCGCGTCCTTGTTCTGGGCGATCCCGGCCCCTGGATGTGCGCCGGCATGACCGGTGGCGTGCTCTACCTGCGCCTGCAGCCGCATCTCAATTTTGACCGCGCCGCCCTTCAACGCCGCCTGGCAAAGGGCGCCAAAGTCGTCGTGCAATCCGTGGGTGAAGGTGATCTAAAGAACCTGCGCGATCTGCTGATTACCTATACCGATGAGCTCTCCCGCAACCACCAGGCCGACGAATCGCAAAGATCCCTGGACTTGCTCGTCGACTGGAGCAACACCTTCGTGCGCGTAGTTCCCGCCGGTGTACAGGAAGAGCAGCGCTTCGCCTCGGAATAATGGGCATTGCAGCCAGCCAGTGTATCGCCATTTCATGGGTAAAAAAAAAACAATTCATGCCAGAACATCGGCATGAATTGTTTTTTACGGGGATTAAGGTGACTGTCACCTTAAAGGAAGTGACCATTTTTCCTTTATTTTAAGAGCAAAAAGAGGCATAATCCAATATATAGTATTCGGGTACCCTGGGTTTTTTTAGATTAAAAGTTGAAGCATCGGTGGCTGTCGTTATTCGTTGTTAAAAATGATGATAGAATCTCGGTGCGAAAAGAGTAGCCTTCACATAATTAAAAGTGACATTCGGGGAAAAGGTATGAAGACCAGAAAGACATTGGATGCTTTTGAAGTGCGTCGAAAGACCGATGAAAGCCAGGCAAGCGCAGGATCTCCCGGCGATGCTCTCCAATCTTTGCCAGAAAATCAAAAAAATTCTCGCGAACTTCGCAAACAGGATTTGAGCAACACACAGCCTGAGTTGACAACAGAGTTGACCGCTTATGCTGAATTGTTCGATTTCGCCCCGATCAGTTATTTCACACTTGATAAGAATGGTGTCATTAGCCGCGCTAACCATGCGGCTTCAAAACTGCTCGGCATTCAGCGCGAAAAATTGATCGGAAAAAATCTGGTTGGTTTTGTAACGGCAGCAGACCAGCCTGTTTTTGAAGCGTTCTTGAAACGGATGTTTGCGACAAAAGCGGACGCAGGCTGTGAAATAAAATTGGAAAGAGCAGACCAGTCACAGTTGATTGTGCGGTTCATGGCTGCTGTGTCTGCTGATGGGCGCGAATGCCGCGCAATCCTGGATGATATCACTGGCATAAAACAGGGTGAAGCAGCCGAACATGACCAGCGGACGCTGGCAGAGGCGCTGCGCGATACAGCCGCCGCGCTTAACAGTACGCTTGAGCTTGAAGAAGTGCTGGACCGCATCCTGGATAATGTAGGGCGTGTAGCACATTATGATGTGTCTTATATCATGCTGGTCGATAAAGAACAGCAGATTGCCAGGGCGGTTCGTCAGCGGGACTCCCGCACTCCCAATCGTGAAAAAGCGTTGGACCCCATCCAGTTTTCGATTCCTCAGACACGCAACCTGCGCGAGATGCAGGCAACTGGTGCGCCGTTTATTATCCCGGACACAAAGACAGAGCCAGATTGGATTGTTACACCTTACACCGCCTGGATACGCTCGAATCTCAGCGTTCCGATCAAAAACAAGAGCGAAATTATTGGTTTCCTGGGGCTCGACATTGCAACCCCAAATTCCTTTACTGAGCTGGATACCGAACACCTGAAAATCTTTGCCGATCAGGCCGCCATTGCCATTCAAAATGCTCAACAGTATGCCCAACAACAGAAATATGCGGCTGTTCTTGAACAAAGCGTGGCAGAACGAACTGCTGAACTTCAGCTTGCCAACCTGGATCTGGCTCGATCCGCCCGCATGAAGGATGAATTTATTGCCAGCGTCAGCCACGAGCTGCGCACCCCGCTAACGGGTATTCTGGGGTTGGCCCAGATCCTGCAGTTGGAAACCTACGGACCGTTGAATGAGAAGCAGATCACAGCCCTGGGTCACATCGAAACCAGTGGGCAGAAACTACTTCAAATGATTAACGATATCCTCGATCTGGCCTTGCTTGATATTGGAAAAATCGAACCCCGGATCGAACCCTGTTCGCTGGAAGAAATTTGCCAATCCAGCATGCGTATGGTCAAAAGTAGTGCCAAGAAAAAACACCCGGCTGGCATAGGTTTCTCAATTTCCCCTGTGAATATCATCGTGAAAGCAGATGCCCGCCGTCTGAAGCAGATATTGGTTAATTTGCTCAACAATGCAATTAAGTTCACACCGCAAGGCGGCAGCCTGGGGATTGACGTGCGCGCTCAGTATGATTCCAATAGCGGGCAAGGTATACAGACTGGCAAGCAGGTAAAAATCACAGTCTGGGATACCGGCATCGGCATTCAACCGCAAGATATACCACGCTTGTTTCAGAAGTTTGTTCAGATTGATGGAGGCCTTTCCCGCCGCTATAGCGGCACTGGCCTGGGGCTGGCGTTGGTACAGCGGCTGGCCAAACTTCTAGGCGGCCATATTGAAGTCGAAAGCATCCCCGCTAAAGGCAGCCGTTTCTCATTAATTTTACCTTGCGAGTAACTTCTCAAGCAGGCTAATTGAAGCGTGCCGAAGAATAGGTGCAACAAACGGATATCAGCCCCGGTTTCCCTTTCCAATCGGGATGAGCGCTTTAGAAAACTCGCCATAATCCCACCCATCAATGCTGGGGGGTGTTATCCCCAGGAAACTGAGCATACTCTTGATCTGTTCGCGGTGCTCGGTGGCGTGGTTAATCACCTGAACCAGGATCACCCAGGGTTCCACGTAGAAGCCATCCCTGGTTTGCAGCCGCCCCTTCATCGAAATTTCCGCATCATCCCGCGCCAGGGAGAGTAGTGCTGCTCCGCTCTGCCCGGCAAACTCCCGCAACTCTGTGAACGACGAGCTGGGGACGGACTCGAGACGCTCTTCCAACGGCAGAGTCAAAAGTCTCAGGTAGCCCTCCTGCGAGGTCACCAAATGAAACAACGTGCTGCGAATATTCCCAATGGTGGCGGACTGCGGTTCGGCATCGAGCTGCTCGTCGCAGATGGATGAACAGGCCTGGATGATCTGTTCGTTAGCCCAGATGTTATGCGCTAACAATCTTCCAAGTATGGTTTCAGTCAATAATCGGCTCCTTTTTCAGACTACTCATCGGTCAAGAAATTGGAATCGTGATTGCGGTCCAATATCAGCAGTCTGACGTTTTGTTTGATCAGGCTTGTTCCGCTGCCAGATACAGGTGGTCCACCATCCGGCTCCAACCTTTGGTTGTTTTGGCATCCACGACCCAGTGAAAGCCGCCGCTCTCTCCAGGCCAATACGCCATTCTCGCCCGACCGGCAGGCATGTCGGCTTCGAAACCAACCGCTTCAGGGTGCAGATCGGTCACATCGGCGATCACACCTTGCGAACGTTTACCGTCCGAAGTATAAGACCAGAAACAAACCCGCCCATCATCACCAACCCCGATCAGGGCGATCTCCTCATATACTTTTCCCGAAGCCTCAGGGCCTATTTCCCAGCGTGCATTCAAACGCAGGTAATGACCGCCCAACACCTGCTCAAAATCCCGCAGGCAGCGCACCGGACCCGCCGGTGAGCTGGCTATTGTCACCCAATGTCCAAGCAGCGGCTGAAAAAGCCCGAGTTTGCCGCGTCCTTTTTTCCAAAGCTTTGCCATTTTTCACGCATCCTTTACAGCTTGTTGGAACCCGGCCATTCCTAAGTGAGCACAGGCTGGGTTTGAAGCCAGCATTTGAGCAGGCTACTTTGCCCGCATGCGGTTGCCCTTCGGGTTATGCTCAAGTTCGCATAGGCCGAGCGCTTCCATCAGCGGCGGGATGTAAACCCCGAACCGTCCCCTAAGCCCCTTCTTTAATCCATACCAGCCTTTGATTGGATTGTCCGGCGATCTTCCCCAGTCTTCAACAGTTCCTTCCCTGGCGGGTTTTTGCTCATCCGCGCCGCCAAGTTCGACCCAGTCTCCGGCTTCCTTCAGCATGGCGTGTAGATCGTCGATGCAGCGGGTATAGTAGTACAGGCTGGTTGTGCCGACTGTGCAAACCAGGACAGTTTTGCCATCCTTGTTTTCGATGTGCATTGTATACTCGGAAGTTCCGGGAGGGGTTTTGAGAACCCAGGGGTTATCTTTTGTTCGATCGAGTGTTGCCAAGCTTTTTGCTCCTGATCTAACGAATGGTTCTAGGTGATCACGGTTGCCGCGAATATGTAGCTTTTACAGCCAACTGTGTCTCCCCTTCGGGAGTGATATTGTGCATCACAAGCTCTAATTGATCGCCCGATTCCAGCGCAAGGCTGATTTGCCAGCCCCAATCCAGACCGGGAGGCACGGCGTATGCACCTTTAATGACGACTTTTCCATCGTCATCAACCATTCCGCGGAGCAGCATGAATTTATCCTGCATGTGGAACGAGTCTACCCACACAGCGTTGCTCGCTTTTGATTGTTCTTCGTACCCCAGCAGCAGCAATCCATCCTGGGGCGCACCTTCAAACGACCAGTTGTACTGCAATTGAAGAAACTGCCCCTGTGCCAAAATGGCTGCTGTCAACCCTGTCGCGGATTCATACGGATCGGCTTGGTATAACCATAGTCGGTTGGTTCCCGACCATTGACCTGCTAAATTTGTTAAACCTGGATGAATACTCATGGGATTTTCCTTTTGTTTCGACCTGTTGATTTGTTTTGGTTAAGCGGGATGTGTCTTGTCGAGGCCGGCCTTATTCCGGGTAGCGCCGCCGTCTCTCTGCGGCTGTTTCTGCGACAAGTGTTTCGAGTATGGGAATTTTTATATCCGAGACGTGCTTGATGTAAAGACAGCTTTTGCCAGATTTGTATTTGCCAAAATCAGCCAGGATGCTTTCACGGTTCTCAATACCCAATGATAAGTACAGGCTGATATCCCCTTTGCGGGATGCGAAACCCACCAGGCATGAGTCACCTTCGGTTCCACTTTCGTATTTGTAATGGTAGCTGCCAAACCCAATAATGCTGGAGCCCCATAATTTGGCTTCCTTGCCGGTGACGCGCTGCATGATTTCGATAAGCTGATTGCAGTCCTGGCGTCTCGATTCGTCCATGATTGCATCCAGATATGCCTGGATACTTGCGTCGGTTTCCTTTGTCTTTTGTCCTGCCATATGCGTCTCCGTTGATCAAGAAGCTTTAAGACTTATTGGTTTTTGTTAACGAATGTGTGGCCCTGTCGGGATCATGTCTAAAATTGATCAGCAACCTATTTGGTTTTGGAAAACAAAATATGACTTATTGTATCAAATTTATCCTTGTAAGCCAATATCCTTTTCGGTGATTTGCCCGTTATTGTTCTGTGTTACAGCAATTCTCATTATGGTTTTAAAAATAAACGAATAGCCATCACCGCGAAGCTCATGGAAGCCAAATAGCCATTTTCACCCGGCATTCCTTATTTTCTCGCCTCAAAATGATGTTGAATAGCGCAATCAAGACGGGCTGAGAGCTTGAGAGACTGGGGAGCTAAGCCCCCCAGTCTCTCAAAAATAAGATTTTCCCCTTTCCCGCACAACCCGCACGACGAAAAATTATTCTTGCCAGCGCGAAAGGGGGCAGGGCGATAGGGCGCAAATACCACCGCAATCATGTAAATATCCATAATGAGCTCATAGAAGCCAAATAGCCATTT
>JBBRWF010000243.1:0-6803 GCA_038249405.1 Anaerolineales bacterium | reverse complement strand
CACCAGTTCATTACCAAACAACTTGGCAGCCGCTTCGGCGCCGCGCTGCATGGTAAAGTAGAAAGGATCCTGCACGCCTGCCAGGAAACCGAACTTGCGACCGGCGCTCATGGAGGTTGTGGTGGATTCACCAGAAGTGTAAATGTATTTGGCAAAATTGGGGTCATCGACGTTGTCGCGGGTGATCAGGGCATAACCAGTCTTGATGGTTGGGGGAATGGAAGTGACGCCATTCAAATAGGCCACGCCCATAGCGACTGCCATGTAACCCATATCGTAGGGTTTCTGGGCAATCACCAGGTCAACGGTCTTGGCTTTGAGCATTTCGATAGCGGTGGTAGTCGCATCGAAGGCTACAACCTTGACCTTGCCCGAAAGACCCATGTTCTGCACAACCTGACCAGCACCCTGGGCGCTGAAGACGTTTGTGCCAAAGATACCGGCTAAATCGGGAACCTGCTGAAGTTTGGCTTCAACCTGGGCCTGAGCCTTGGTCGGGTCGTCATCATTGAAGTCAACACCGATGTAGGTGATTCCCGGGTAACCCTTGAGGGCTTCCACGCAGCCAAGTTCGCGTTGATCGGTAGTGCTGACACCCTTGACGGTGTTCTGGATATAGATTTTGCCTTTGCCGCCAACCGAATCGGCCAGGGCCTTGCAGGCGATTACGCCGCCTTGCACGTTGTCGGAATTGATGGCTGACAGCGGGAATTTGACCGGCCCGTTGACATAGTCGCCATTACCGATGGTGGTATCGACGATCAGGATCGGGATACCGGCATCGACTGCCTTTTGCATGGGGGCAACCATCGCTTGTTGATCGGTGGGTGCAAGGAAGAGGAAGCTCAAATCACCACGGGCAACCATGGCATCGAGCATGGGGGTCTGAACGGTGGTGTTCCATTTTTCGGGGATCTGTACCACCAGTTCAATTCCCAAATCGGCAGCGGCTTGCTCAGCACCGCGCTGCATGGTGAAGTAGAAAGGATCCTGCACACCCGCCAGGAAACCGAATTTCAGCTTCTTGGTTGTCGTATCCGGTGCTGTTGTAGCTGCGGGAGCGGCAGGAGCCGTTGTGGCGGCAGGAGCCATCGTGGCAGCAGGGGCAGCATCTGGAGCTGTAGTGGCGGCGGGAGCGGCAGGGACCGGAGTCGCCGCTGGGGCACAGGCGCTCAAAAGCATAATAAGCACCATCATCGCACTAAATACTTGAAATAGACGTTTGGACTGCATGATTTTCTTCTCCTTGGAATATGAAAAGTAGGGAAACAAGCAACAGATTATTGTCTTATGTAGATTAGATATGCTTATGCTGTATCATCCACCTCCTTGTAATAAGCTGAAATCGTAAAAAGCCCAATTATTACACCAACTTGTTTTTCCCGGTTCTCCACCTGTTGTCCATCCAATAGTTATGGTAGCAAGGTTTGAATTGCCATAAGATGGGTACGAGATGGAACAATAAGGGGTTTTCGAGAAACTAGATTGCCGCGAACCAAAAAGCAATGTTTCTCTAAAAATAATGTTCAGTAATAATAGCATTAATAAAAGATTGTGTCAATAATTGTACGAAATCAAACATATTTGCGCTATAATATGTTTGATTTCAAACATATTGAAGTATAATTTTATTGTAAGTAAGTCAGGGTTATTCTACGGGATAAATATATGGCAATGAAAGATCGACTAGAACAAGTAGTGAATTTAATCAACGAGCATGGTTTCCTGTCTGTGGCTGAACTAAGCCGCCTGTGTGCTGTTACAGAAATGACCATCCGCCGCGATCTAATAACCCTGGATAAAGCAAACAGGCTTCAGCGTGTGTATGGCGGCGCCGCAACCTTGCGCCAGGCTGGGTCCAATGACCCAGATGACACCCTGCTCACCGGTCGGCCTGTGGGTTCGCTCCTGGAGCATATTGATGTTCTCGTGGCCACCTCGGTTAACCCCAAGCACGATGGAGCCCTGCTTCAAAGAATCGCCAAAAAGAATATTCCGATCATTGCCGAGTCGCAAGCGATCCGCCCGGAAGAAACCGTGATTGCTGTCGATAATTATCAAGCTGGATTGGAGCTAGGGCATTGGGTCGGAGAATTTTCGCTAAAGCAATTTAAACGCCAGCTCTTTGCCCTGGATTTAACCACCCACCTGACCAACGCCTCCTTGCGGAGCCGTGGATTCATCGCCGGGCTGCAAGAAATTATTCCAACCGCTGAAATTCTTCTTTCAATCGATGCCCAATCTCGCTACGATGTCGCCTACCAGCTAACCCTGGATGCTCTCACCGTTTACCCTCAATTAAATCTTATCTTTGCAATCAATGACACTCTGGCGCTCGGTGTTATCCACGCCTGCCAGAAAATGAATATTTCTCCGGACAACATGTTAATCATTCCCTTCGGTCTGGAAGGGAATTCGCTGAAAGACTTTTTGTTTACCCAACCTTCTTTTATTCGAGCTGGCATGGCAATGTTCCCAGAAATTGTCGGGCCGTGCTGCATCGAAGCTGCGATTGCCGCCTTTAATCATCAGGAACTACCGAACCAACTGATTACCCCGCATGTCATTCTGACTGCTAAAACTCTGCCAGAATTTTACAAGCACGCAGCCGAGGGCTGGCAAATCCGCTGGGAGACGGTCTCCCAGCGACTGGAAATCCCATTGCAGTTAGATCCTAAACATTGGCAAGAGGGTACGATCTACCCCAAAAGGATAGGGTTCATCATTCCCTTCAGCGAACACGAATGGTATCAGAATCTTGCGCGAAGCATGGGTGAGCACGCCCGCCGCTATAGTATCGAGTATGAAATTGTGGATGTCGAACAAAATCTGAAGGATGAAGTGGAACAACACCGCAGATTGATTGCCAAAGTAGCTGCTGAGCAAGTGGATTCTAAAGAAGTAATCTTGCTGGATGGCGGACCGATTGCAAATTATTTGGCTGAAATTTTAGTAACTCGTGACGACTTAACCATTATTACCAATTCGATGCAGGTGTTTGACACCCTGAAACCCAACCCTGCCAACATACTTATATTAACTGGTGGGGCTTATCGCAGCAGCAGCCAGCTTCTGGTTGGGCCACCTGCAGAAGGCACTTTACATGGATTGCGTGTCGATAAACTATTTTTGACTATTAGCGGAGTCTCGTTTAATTTTGGTCTTTCTCATACAAATATCTCGGAAGTCACCATCAAACAAGCCATGATCAAATCGGCGCGTGAGGTTATTTTGTTGGCTGATACCACTTATTTTGGAGAAGATTCTTTAGTATACGTTGCCCCACTGAGCATAGTGAACAAATTAATTACAGATGACGCTCTGCCAGCCAGCATACGCCTGGATTTGAACAAGTTAGGAATCCAAATTTTGCTTGCGGATGGACGCTAAAGCGCGCAGTCACTTTTCAGGATGCGCGAAGTTTTTCCAACCCTTCTCAGCCGCTATATTTCAATCAAGCTTTGCCTGATAATACCTGGCGTAATCGCTAACCAATAGATACAGGGGGTCTTCATCTTCTTCAATAGTTGGGAAGCGCCCAATCGACTGAAGAAAGCGGTTATCACGCTTATCATCGTTCACCGATGAAACCTCACCCACCAAAACCCGGCCTTCTCCCCAAAATTCATGGTAACAATGTTGCGGCAAAGTAATGCTTTCGCCGGGTTCAAGCGTGACCACCTCGCCCGCATGTAGGCTGCGCTGGCATCCATCCACGCTGAAGCGAACCTCGCCAGTGTGCATCAGGCTTTCATCCGCCGCTGCCGGGTACAGGCGCAGTTTCAACCTGCCTCCTCCGCGGTTGATGATATCTTCCATTTTGTGCCAATGGAAATGCAAAGGAGTCGTCTGCCCATGCTCGACCACCATAATCTTTTCTGCATATAGCTTGCCATTCCCAGATGCCAGGTTTTGGGGGCTGCCGTTGCGCAGGGTGAACAAAAACAAGCCGAACCTGGCAAAATCCCCAATCCCAAAATCGGTAATATCCCAGCCAAGTGAATTCTCGGCAAGTTCACTTACCTCAATCCCTTTCGTTTTCCAATCTTGCGTTTTCCAATAAGCAAAGGGGGGAAGGTAAAAACCTTGCTGGCGGATAAAAGCATCCGCAGATTGGATAATTGCATTGATTTCTGAGCGTTTCATGATCACTCCCTTGAATGATTCTTTCATTTGCAGATTATGGTCGTGGCTTTCAGTTGGAGAAACCCTGGGGGGTTACTCCAAATTTGCATGATTTTCTCGCAGAGAAGTTGGTCTCACATTTAATTTTTCGATCAACTTTAAAATCACACCATCCAACATAAGCATCAGGCTTTGCTCGAATAAACTACCTCCTGGTTGAATAGTAGTTAAGCCTGCACCCGGTATATCCTTGCTGGCAGGGATACTTACCAAAATGTTAATATCTGCAAGTTTGCCGAGGGTTGAATCGGGAAAAGCTGTAATCAACCCTAACCTGGCGTTATGTTTCCTGGCTGCTTTTGCAAATACGAGAACACTTTCTGTTTCTCCTGAACTCGATCCGATAATGAGCAAATCGCTTTCAGAAATACCCGGAGTAGTTGTCTCACCAACGACATATGCCTTCAACCCTAAATGCATTAGCCGCATCGCAAAACACTTCATTACAAGCCCTGATCGACCGGCACCGGTCAGAAAAACACATTTTGCTTCCACAATTGCTTCCAATAACTGACCGATCGATTTGTCATCAAGATTTGACAGTGTTTGGCTGAGTTCAATTAATATCTGGTCATAATAATTGTTTTTCAATTATTTGCCTCACACATGATTCGTTTGAGATCCGCAGCCGCTTTTGCCCGATCTGGTTGAGATGTAATTCCAGCGCCAACGACAACAATTTCGGGTTTGTATCCAACGATATCGCCAATATTTCTAAGGTTGATTCCACCGGCGATCGCCAATTTCGTTGTGGTGACAACTTGTTTTGCGATTACCAATTGCGCCACAGGACTATTTAATTCGTTCTGGTTATCCACCCCGGTATGCAGACATGCGTAACCCGCCCCAATTTTCTCCATTAAGACGATTCTGCTTCTGATTTCAACAATTCCTATCAAATCCACCATGATGCTTTTCTGGCATTTTCTCGCAGCCGATATTGCACCTGCAATGGTATTCTCACTCGCCACTCCTAAAACTGTAACAATATCTGCCCCGGCCTCAAACGCAAGACTGGCTTCAAAATTTCCACCGTCCATTATTTTGAAATCGGCCAGGATTTCCTTGCCTGGATACTGATCTTTAATGGCGGAAATTGCTCTGACGCCACAACTAAGCGCCAGAGGAGTACCCACCTCGATGATGTCAACGCTGTTCTGCGTTTCTTCGAGACAGGCAAGCGCCTCTTTCAGATCAAGCATATCCAACGAGAGTTGCAATTTCATTTAATACCCTTATCGCGTGAGTTTAAAGCTCACTGGACGAACTCAAATGTGTGTGCCCCGGGCCTAAAAAAACACCGCTTTTGGGCTCCAGAACCCAACCTGCGCTATCCAGACTTAATTTGCAGCTTGGCCAACCCTGTTCCAGACGGAATTGGGTTTCATCCCATGAGCGAACGCCGCTCAAGGCATCCGCAGCCTCAACGTTGCAAGCGCCGACAGCCACCGCCATGGTCATGGTTTCGATAGGATTCAACCCGCGCAACAGGCCGCTCAGGAACCCGGCAATGGTGGCGTCACCGGAACCGGTCGTGCCAACCACCTGCACCTGAAAACAAGGTATCCATATCTCGCACCCGCCCCAGACCGCAGCATCCAGTCCATGACCGAGACCGCGCAAAACGTCCGGGGGCGCAGTGCGCAAATACAGCCCGCGCTCGCCCAGTTTGAGCACCACAAGCTTGACACCCATCGCCAGTTGTTCGCTGCTCATTGCGCTGAGCAGTTCAGGAGTGACACGGTCTAGCAGTTTGCCGTCTTGTCCGGCCAAACGCTCATAATGCACGCGGTCGAGACACATCAACAGTTCTTCGATGCTTGGCAGGAAAATGTCTACATAGGGCAATGTCTTTTGCAAGATGGCGCGCCAATCGGCCCTGCCCGCCGGGGAGGCTGAATCTGGAACCGCCATATCGAGTGAGGTCAACACGCCGCTTTGCTTAACCCGGCGAAAGATTTCTGCCAGTTGCGCGCCATCGTCTTCGTACATACGCCGCATGAGCGGGGGATAGCCAAAATGGAATAAATCCGCCTGGGCGGCCTTTGCATAATCCACATCCGCAGCACAAAAGGTATGGTTTGCGCCGGGGCTGTGCAGGAAAATTCGATCCACTCCGGGCGAGCTGATGATGACGGTATAGGATGTGCTTGAATTGGCGTCGACAATCATGCCATCAACCAGTTCCGGCGCGATTCCGGCCACAATCTCGCACACAGCCTGCCCAAAGCGGTCCGCGCCCAGTTTGCCCATCAAACGGGTGGGGATGCCTAATTTATGCAGGGCCAGGCCGGTATTGGAAACAGGCCCGCCCGTGGACATGGTCGCCGCACCAACTTCGATCAAGTTTCCAGGCTGCAGGCGCGCAAAAAATTGCTCACGTTCCAAACCGGACATGTCGGGGATGATATCGAGGCAAATGTGCCCGGCAACGATAACCTGATTCATGATAAGCCCATCCTAAACCAGCATAGTTTCCAAACCCAGTTCGCGGATTCTTTCGGCGCCTGGCAGGCCATTCTTATCCCAACCCATCAGGGCATAGTACTCGTCCAGCATGGGTTCTAACTCCACCACATGCCCGCGCGCCGGGCCATCCGCCAGCGGCTGGGACAGAT
>JBBRWF010000242.1:0-6812 GCA_038249405.1 Anaerolineales bacterium | reverse complement strand
TTACGCAGTGCTATTGGTACTCCTGCCATTCCACCCAACCAGGTGCTTATTGGGTTGTCATTGCTGCTTACCTTTTTTATCATGGCCCCAGTGTACAAGCAGATTGATGAAACCGCCCTTCAGCCTTTTATTAAAGAGCAAATTAACCAGGATGTTGCCTGGAAATTGGCACAGAAACCCATCCGCGAATTTATGTTCAAACAAGTTCGCGATAAAGACATTCAACTTTTCCTCGATTTAGGCAACGAACCTCAGCCAGCAACCCTGGATGATATCTCGATGGTTTCGCTTTTCCCGGCCTTTGTCATCAGCGAACTTCGATCGGCCTTTATCATGGGGTTTGTGATTTACATACCTTTTCTTGTGATCGATCTGGTAATTTCGAGTATTTTACTTTCAATGGGTATGATGATGCTGCCGCCTTCACTGGTTTCGCTGCCTTTCAAATTGCTGCTATTTGTGATGGTGGATGGCTGGTATCTGATTGTTCGCAGCCTTGTGATGAGTTTTTCTGGTTCGTGAGGTAAAAAATGACGGAAGCGTTTGTATTAACTCTTGGTCAGAATGCAATCATGATTGCACTTATGCTCGGTGGGCCTATTATGCTTGTAAGCCTGGTAATAGGCAGCCTGGTGAGCCTGGTGCAGGCTGCCACACAGATCAATGAAACAACATTGACATTTATCCCCAAGATGATTGGTGTGATCGCAATTTTGTTGCTGCTTGGTTCCTGGATGCTGCAACAATCTGTGGCTTTTACGTACAATCTCTTTACTAGCCTGCCATCATTAATTCACTAATAAGGTTGCAACAGGCTGCATCATGTTAACCCAAAAAGTAGAGGCGATCGTTCAATCTATTACCAGTTTGCGGCCTATGCCCGCCAATGTGACGCGCATCTATCGGGAAATTGAAAAACCGAACATCACGATTGATATGTTGGTGGGTCTGATTAGCCTGGATCAGGCATTAACAGCCCTGGTTTTGCAAATGTCGAATTCAGTTTCCCTGGGTTATTCTCGTAAATGCTCCACCCTTTATGAAGCGATCATGTACATAGGGTTGGCGCGGTTAAAAACCATTTTATTGACTTCTTCAGCAACAAACATGCTTAAGGGCGATTTAAGCGGCTATCGATTGGGAGCCGGTGAATTATGGCATCACTCTCTGGTGACTGCTGTAGCGGCTGAATGGTTGTCACAGGCTTTGCGCTACCCCAACCCGGAAGAGGCCTATGTATCAGGGTTGCTGCACGACATGGGTAAACTTTTTCTGGATCAGTTTGTTCTGAGCAATTACGACACGATTGTTGATTACGTTCAGATGTACCATGCACAGCTCTGGCAGGTGGAAGAAAAATTGATCGGTCTCGATCATGCCCAGGTGGGAGGCTTGATTGCTGAACGGTGGAATTTCCCTGCTTCATTAGTAGATGCAATTCGCTTTCACCACGTACCTTCTTATGCTCGTGAACATAGCCAGTTGGCTGCCATTGTTAACCTGGCTAATTCTTTTGCCATGGAATACCAGATAACCAAATCCGCGCTTTTTAGCTTTGAACTTCACCCGGATGTTTGCCGCATTCTCAAAATTGATGATGTAAAAATAGAAAAGCTTAGAGCAGGAATGAAAGCCTCGGGCCGCTTTTCTGACAGCTCCAAAACAGGACAAACTTTATGAAACGTGATATGCTCTCGATTCTCATATTAGAACCTAACACTCTTCAGTGTGACCTGATCAAGATGGCACTTGTTCGAAATAAGATGAACCCAATTGTTTGCAGTGAGCCAAAAGCTTTGCGCCAGCAATTGTTTGAGCATATCCCGGATGCGCTTTTAATTGACACTTATTTGCCAGGTCAAAATGGCCTGGATTTGATTGATGAACTCAACTCAGAGGCGCTGCTCAATAAGACAAAGGTTTTCTTTATCTCTTCCATGGGCTATCCCGAAATTGTTCAAAAAGCGGTGCGGGTCGGGGCAAGCGGTTTTCTAGTTAAGCCGTTAAATCCAGACGTGATGGTGAATCGCATCAAAAGTTGCTTCACTCATTCAGGTGAGATAATGATGTAATTTGGCCGGGCAAAAAAACTATCCAGCGTTTTTGGATAGTGCTCAATCATCCGGGTAGATTTTGGGGGCAATTTTTGGTTTCTTGTATTGCTTAATTTTTTTTAAAAAGCCGATTACTGGGTGAGACCTAATAATTTACGCCATATTTAGTCTCACTTCACATTCCCTTTACAGACGCAGACAACCGAATCAGGTATCATCCATTTAGAGGACATAATCGTTTTTATGACCATTTCTGTCTTGCAGGCGCAACTATTCTTTTTGGCATTTACCCGGATTATGGCGGTTATTATTCATATTCCAGTCTTGGGCGGGCAAATTATCCCCACCCAGGTAAGGGTTGGATTAGGGTTGGTACTGACGCTGGTATTGGTACCATGGCAGCCCCTCCCTGCGAATGCGGAAATGATAGGCTTTTTGGCTTACAGTGTTGCCATCGCAAAGGAAATCATTATTGGTACCCTGGTCGGTTTTGCCGCCGATCTTACCTTTGGAGCGATCCAGATCGCTGGTTCGGCAATGGGCATGGGCAGCGGTTTTGAATCTGGCCGTATTTTTAACCCATCCTTGAACGAAAGTGGATCAGCGTTTGACCAGATTTTTGTGATGACCGCCACGATGATCTTCCTGGTGATCGATGGCCACCACATGGTTCTGATCGCCTTACAGAAAACTTTCGAAGTGCTGCCACTGCTCAGTCCGCTGCCATTCACGGGTCTGGAAAAAATTACATTGGCAACCTCTACATTTATCGTTTCGGGAATTCACCTGGCGCTGCCAGTGATGACTGCGCTTTTATTAACAGATTTCACCCTTGGTTTGTTGGCGCGCGTTGCTCCCCAGGTTCAGGTTTACTTTTTGGGGTTGCCAGTAAAAGTGGCTGTTGCTCTGGCGACTCTGGGTTTTACCTTCACCGTGATTTCACCTTACCTGTCATCCTTATTCAAAATGACAGCCACCAACATGCTCCTGTTTGTGCAGAAATAAGACCAAATGGCAGATAAAACTGAAGCCCCATCGTCTCAACGGTTAGAGGAAGCCCGCAAGGAAGGCCAGGTGGTGCGCAGCCAGGAATTAAATACGGCGGTCATCATCCTGGCAAGCACTTTCTTGCTGCAGGGACCGGGCGCACAATTGGGCGTTGCCTTGAAACAAATTGTTATCACATCCCTTGTGGACCTTCCACACACAGATATCTCGGTGGAATGGGTACGGGGCAGGCTGTTTCTTTTTGGTGGACAGGTTTTGCTGCCGATGATCATCGTTCTTGTTGGGATTTTGTTAACCGGGGTGATTGTCACGGTGGCACAAACCCAATTCCTGTGGGCCGGGAAAAAGATTGGATTTGACTTCAAACGTGTAAACCCGATCGATGGCTTTAAGCGGATTTTCTCAACCCATGGCTTAATTGAACTGCTTCGCTCGTTGCTTAAGTTGGGTTGGGTATCGTGGGTTGCTTACGGGTTCCTGCAATCTGTATTTGCCCAGATAATATCGTTTACGCAATTCGAATTTCTTACAGCAATAAGCCAATTTATTGAGATGTGCTTTTCTCTTAGTATGCGTATAGGCGGTATGTACCTGGTATTGGCTGCAGCTGACTATGCCTACCAGCGCTGGGAGATGTACAAGAATCTGCGCATGAGCAAAGAAGAACTTAAAGAGGAAAACAAGCGCTCTGAAGGCGACCCGCTCATGAAGAGCCGTATGCGTGCTATGCAGCGCCAACTGGCACGGGGACGAATGATGTCAAACGTTCCAAAAGCGACTGTGGTAATTACAAACCCTACCCACCTCGCGATTGCCATAGAATACAAAGAAGGTATGCGCGCACCCAAGGTACTGGCAAAAGGCCCATATCGTGTTGCTGAACGGATTGTGAAGATAGCCAAAGAGAATCGCATCCCTGTGGTTCAAAATATTCCGCTGGCTCGCGCAATGTATAAAACAATCGAGATCGGACAGGAAATTTCTCCTGAGTTGTACCTGGCAATGGCCGAAGTGCTGGCATATGTGTACAAGTTGCAAGGGAAGACCCCAGTACGCCCACAACCGTCTGCGCCATCACTGAGCATGATTGGAAATAAATAATGACAAATCCGACTGTAACCACCCCACGAAGTCCGTTTCTGACCGCGCTGCAAGGCCTGCTGCGCTCCAACGATGTTGTTATGGCGGTCAGCCTCGTTCTATTAGTGGGCATGCTCCTGCTGCCTTTACCCGCCTTTTTGGTGGATATGGCGATTGCTGCGAGTATTGCAATGTCGCTTGGCATTGTTTTAATGACCATGTTTATCAAACAGCCGATGGAGTTTTCTGTTTTTCCAACCGTGTTGTTGCTGGTTACACTATTTCGTCTTGGCATTAATGTTTCAGTGAGCCGTCTCATCTTATTAAGTGGGGATGCCGGGCAGATCATCACAACCTTTGGTAACTTGATTGTGGGTGGTAACTACGTTGTTGGTGTGGTTATTTTCCTCATTTTGATGATTATCCAATTTGTGGTCATAAACAGCGGTGCTGGACGTGTGGCTGAAGTTGCCGCGCGCTTTACTTTGGATGCCATGCCCGGTAAACAAATGGCCATCGACGCAGATTTGAACGCCGGGTTGATCGATGATACTCAGGCCAGACTGCGGCGCCGGGCGATTGAAGCTGAAGCAGATTTTTACGGGGCCATGGATGGTGCGAGCAAATTTGTGCGCGGCGATGCAATAGCCGCCGTTATCATTATGGTTGTAAATATTGTCGGTGGGTTTGTCATCGGCGTTTTGCAACGTGGCATGCCGCTCGTTAGCGCATTACAGACGTATGTTTTACTCACCATCGGCGCCGGTTTGGCCATTCAAATTCCATCTTTGTTGGTTTCGGCTGCCGCCGGTTTGATTGTCACCCGTTCAACATCCGAATCATCACTGGGTAGTGAAGTTTCAGTACAAATCTCGAATTTCAACGTGTTGGCGGCTGGCGCTGTGATTGTGGCGTTCTTGACACTCGTACCAGGTATGCCGCCGCTTCCTTTTGTAATGGTGAGCGCAGGATTGGGTGTTGCAGCATTTTTCGTAAATCGCGCACAAAACAAACCTGTGCCGCTGGTTGAAGCTGCTGCTTTGCCGGTTTTGCCTTCAGAACCAGAGACCCCCGAGCAAATGCTTGAAATGGTAGTGGTGGATCCGATTGAATTGGAAATCGGCTACAGCCTGATCCCGCTCATTGATGAGGATAACGAGGATAACTTGCTGCGCCGCATTACCAGCATACGCCGCCAATTGATGAGTGACATGGGGTTGGTTTTACCGGTAGTGCGTATTCGTGATAATCTGCGCCTGCCTCCGCAAGCCTACCGTATCAAAATCCGCGGCCAAGAAGTGGCATCCAGCGAGATCGCACTCGACAGGTTACTCGCCATTCCCGGCTCAGATATTGATGAGCCCTTGCAAGGGGTGGAAACAACCGAGCCCGCATTTGGACTGCCAGCGCTCTGGATTGGAGAATCGGACCAGGGCCAGGCTGAAATCAAAGGCTATACGGTTGTTACGCCTCTTTCGGTATTATGTACCCACCTTACAGAGGTCGTGCGTGCAAATGCCGCTGATTTGATTACCCGCCAGCTTGTTCAGGAAATGTTAAACCAACTTCGCCAAAGATCTCCCGCCTCGGTCGAAGGTGTCGTACCAGAAATGCTCAACCTGGGTGAAATCCAGAGCGTGTTGCGGAATCTATTGCGCGAACGCATCCCGATTCGTGACCTGAGCGGTATTTTGGAAGTTTTGGCGAATAACGCAGGCATGACTCGCGATACGCTTATCCTTGCCGAGGCTGTGCGCCAGAGCATGGCAAATACAATTTCTGGTCAATATAAGGATGAAACCAACACCCTGCATGTATTTACACTGGCGCCCCAATTAGAAGGCACACTGCGCTCATCGTTGGTTTCTTCAGAAGGCAGCCCTGGTTTTCAAATTGATGCGATCACGGCCCAGAGAGTGCTGGTTAAGACCGGAGAGCAAATGGAAGCTTTGGCGCAGTTGGGGCACTTCCCCATATTGATTTGTCCGCGCGAGTTAAGGCTGGCCTTCCGCCGCCTGGTGGAGCAATCCCTGCCAAATTTGATCGTCATGGCCTTTTCTGAAGTTGGCCAGGGTGTAAAAGTTAAAGCACACGGCATGGTTAAACTGGATTAGAGGTAAGTATGATCACGAAAACCTACAAATCTGAAACAATGATCGAAGCTCTGCAAATGGCGCAAACTGAACTGGGTGCCGATGCCATTGTGGTTTCGATGCGCGAAATATCCATGGGCCCGTCGTGGAATCCGTGGAAGAAGGTGGGTGTTGAGATTGTTGCCGCCAGCCAGGGTGAGGTTTCACAGGCCCAGTCAAGAAAACCTGCTCCAAATGCAGATGTTTCTCATGCGGCGATTCTGCAACCGGCTGCTAATAAATCTGGTGTTGAGTTCAAAGAAGAAATGCCTGAGATCGAATGGGTAACCACACCTGAAAAAAAATCTGCCAAATTGCCCCCAAAAATTAAGCTAAATTTGCAATCCACATCCGCAAAACCCTCACCTACGCTAACCGTGGAAACTCCAGCAGAAGTTATCGTGCCTGCCCCGGTAGGTCATAAAGTTATCCATCCAGCTTTGAAAAAAATTCAACAGCAATTAACCCAGCAAGGCGTTGATAGTACTCTTGTAGACGGACTTTTAGAAATTGCCCTGGAAACGCTTAGCCCGGCCAC
>JBBRWF010000241.1:0-6843 GCA_038249405.1 Anaerolineales bacterium | reverse complement strand
GTGATTGTGGGCAGGCAGTTCAGTCTGGAGCAGTGTGACGCTGGTGGTACCGCTTACTTCGCCGATTACACGTGGGGTAAGCCCGGCGCCGTTGCCGCTATTCAAAGGAGCGTTGCCCTGCAAGTCTGGCAGCGCGAAATTGGATTGTCCATCTCCGCCGAACTGAGTGCCTAAAAGTGAAAAGAGCGCAGTATTCTGGCTGATGGGTAAAAGCTGCCCATTGCAGAGCGCCCAACCATTCGGCGCAAAATTGCCCGCAAACATACGTATTTCGCCAACAAATTGGTCTGTCATGGCTGTTCTCTCCTAGGCTCTGGAAGGGAATATTCCCTGCAGTGCGATCACAAAATTTAGCACCGCGTACGGCTGCATGTTATTATGCGGCTGGCTACCGCCAGCATTACTGATGGAAGCCGGGTTCATGGATGTATTTGAAGATGAGTTGTAGCCACCAGCGTTGGCGGCCCAACTATTATTGCCCATGCTGCCAGCATCAGGAGCGGCAGAACTGGCCGTTACAGGATGAACATGGGTTGGCGATTCAGATATGACCAAAGTATGGTTTTCTTCGCCGCTGCGTTCACCGAGGGTAAACCCAGCACTAAAATGGATTGGGGTGCGGCCCTGAAAATCGGGCAGGGCAAAGTTTTGCTGGCCGTTGCCGCCGTAGGTGGTACCCAGAATTGAAAATAGCGCCTGGTTCTGTCCGATTGCCAGTAATTGACCATTGCAAAAAGCCCAGCCCCGCGGCGCAAAGCTGAAGCTGACAATGCGTATTTCACCTAAATATGGTGTGCCCATAATGTATGCTCCTTGCGCTTAAGTTGTCGGGAAGATGCCAAAAAGCGAAATAATGAAGTTGACCGCGAGAAATGGCATCATGTTATCGTGCGGCTGACTGCCGCCTGCCATGCCAATTAACGAATTACGCATGGGCATATTTGGGGCAGCACTGGTGTAGACGGAGGAAGATGCGCCCGCCCAGACTCCATTCTGGGGCGTGTTCAAAGCTCCGTTAGCACTCTGGGCCATGGGGGTATGCGCATGGGCAGCGATTTGAGATGCAGTCAGCGTAACAGCTTCACTACCAGAGATCTCACCAATATTACGGGTGCTAAGTCCGGGGCCGCTGCCCATGTGGATAGGGATACGCCCGGACAGGTTGGGAAGGGCAAAGGTATTCTGTCCATCGCCGCCATAGGTGGTACCGATCAGGGTAAATAATGTATCGTTCTGGGAAATTGCCACCAGTTGACCATCACAGCTCGCCCAACCCACGGGTGCGAAGTTAAAACCGACCATACGAATTTCGCCAATATAAGGTAGTGACATGCTAATTCCTTTCCAATTATGTCAAAACGTGTTTAAGCTTTTACCAGACGGTTAAAAACGGCCTCATAACGCATGCCGTCGGCCTCACGAGCCACTGGCACTAGAAAAAGCTCGGCCTGGCCCATTCGTGCATGGCAGACAGGAAGCATGCCCTGCCCAAAAGACTGGTCAAGTGGTCCGCGAAAAAGAACGGAAAAGGCCATCACCGCCGGGCTGGAAACCAGCGGAGTTACTGAAAGCAACTCCAGGTTCACATCTCCCACGGCCGGGTTATCCACTTCAAAGTATGTATTTAGATTTTGTTCAAAAAGTTCCTGGGTCCAGTTTTTAAGCATACGCTGCCTCTCAAAATTAAATTAATTCAAACCCTGCGTTAGATTGCGGGCATGGTCTTGTGAATAAGATTGATAACAATCAGGCTCAAAGCGCGGCATCCAGATAGGGCGGTTTCTTCATCTCAATATAAAAGCCGCTCTGACCACAGGCAACAAAACCCAGACGTTGATACAAGTTGAAAGCCCGGTTGTTGGGTTCAACGTGCAAAGAAACTGTCTTATGCATGCGGCTGGCGGTCAGCAACAGATCCTGCAAAATGGCTGTACCAATGCCCCGACCGCGGTAGTGCGGGAACACGGCAATATCCATTAACAAGAAAACCTGCGCGCTTGAATTGTCAGTCACCAACCTGCCAAGCGCGTGTCCATACTGCTCGATCACCTGCCAGGCAGCCTGCGGATAATGCAATTTGTAATGCTGGCGCTGGGCGTTGAACTGCATTTGCAAAAAAGCCGTTTTTTGCCCATCCGACCAGTCCAGAAGATTCATTTCATCAGCCCGCGTGCTGGCATACACCTGGAATGAAAAATCTTCATCCAGCGTATCCAGCGGACGAAGATTAATAAGAGCAGTAGTGAGAACCAAACCTGCATCAGAAGAAAGCATAAAAGGCTATCCCAAAAAATAAGAAATCCCTGATGCGCAAACTCAAGGATTAAATTTCGAGTTTGCGCATCAGGCATTCAATTAGATTGTATTGATGAGTAATAAAATAGACAACATGTATTTTATTTCTTTTCTATTGTAACATTTTTTTTGGACGAAATACAAGCGGCAATATTCGATTTTTTGCCAGAGAGGAGGCTGTTCAATTGGCGGGAAGAACGCCCGCCAAGAGCGTCAAAAGGGCCATGCAAAAGCCGCAGTGCCACATATGGGTGTGGTCTAAATTTTCGGAGCAAGCTCACTGCATTTTTTACCATGATGCATTTGCGGGGAAGGACAAAATCTTCTTTTGAGAGACTGGGGAGCCTGTCTCCCCAATCTCTCAAGCTCTCAGCCCCTCCTGCTTGCGCTATTCGACATCATTTTGATGCGAGAAAATGAGGAATGCTGGGTGAAAATGACTATTTCGCTTCCATAAGCTTAGCAGATGTGGCTATTCGTATACATCTAAAACCATAATGAGAATTGCTGCCATTACTCAGGTCATGTTGTAATGTAAAAAAGGCCGTGCTATACTTTATACAAGGTCTGATTTGTCCGATATAGTTGTTTCCGCTTGTTCCCTGGCTAACGCTTGCCTGACTTACCGGGAAAATTGACAGGCTTTGCGGAAATGACAATCGGTCAGGAGGTGTACATGCGTTCCGAATAAAGTCCATATTGTTTACATCGCAGGTCGCAACCCGGTTGATGGGCGGCATTGATTTCGATGAGTGAACCGACTCCACCAAACTTATTTGTATCAAGGAGTTTCGCCATGAAAACAAGTACTTCCGAATCAGAAAACAAACAAAAAAAGAACCCCAAAAACAGAAAACAAAATATCAGCCCGGATAAGATCAAGATTACTGCCATGCAGGCCGAGCGTCTGGGTGCGCTTAACAATATTTCCGCCAAAGAGTTGGTCGGTCTGACCGTTGTTGAACTGAGCGACAAATTCCGTTTCCAGATCGATCCGATGAGTCTCTTCTTCCGCAAGGTGTGCGGCAAGGTGGTCAAGAAGGACCCCGTTTCCGGCATCGAATACCCGGTGCCGTACGCCACCGTTTACGTGGAAGACACGGATTGCTCTCTGCTGGGCTTCTTCCCGCTAGGCAGCAAGTGGGCCTGGTACTTCCCCTTCAAATGCCGCCGCGAGGTGATTGCCACCGCAACAACGGATGAATGCGGGCGTTTCTGTGTCTGGATCCCGCGCTGGGAAATTGACTGGCTATTACGCTTCCGTCACGAGCGCTACTGCTTCCCGATCATTTTTGAACGGCCTTCCATCCAGGACCTGATCGACGAACTAATCCCCAGGGAAATCCCCATCCCCTTCCCGAAACCCGGCCCCGATCCGGCTCCCTTCAGCGGGCTGGATCGCGGCAGCCTGGTGCGGGTGCTCGAAGATCATATCGGGCGCAATTCGGTGCCCAATCTTGACCAACTGCTCACAGCTCCGAGTTTTGGCGAGAGCAACAGCGCGCGTTCTGCCGCCCTGTCCGCCCCGGCCTTCAGCCGCCAGATCCATCCGCCCCTGCCCGCGCATCTGCAAATGCGGAACGCCGAGCAAGCCGCACCCGGCATGGAAACCGCGCGCAACAGCCTGGCGGCCCAACTGCGGGTGGATGTAGCCGAGTTCCGCGGGCTCGATCTGCAGGCCTACATCGGTCCGTTCAAGCGCTGCTTCGACGTGTTTGTTCCAGAATGGACGCCAATCTTTGATGTCCCGGATATCACCTTCCGCGCAACCCAGGATACGGATGGGGATGGAGACGAAGAGACAATCTACTCGGAAGGCTACTTCGATGTGCGCTGGGACGCTGGGCCGATTGGTGATGTAACCCTGCAAGCCCAGCCCAACGCGCGCGCCGGTCTGCAATGCTTCGATGAACCGGTGCCATGCGGCAATGTCCCCGCCATTTTAATGGCCGGACGCATGCCGGTGGTCAGCGTGCCCACAGTCTACGACCCGAGCACCGGGTATGCCCTGCGCCCGAACCGCCCGCATCCATCCGGATCCTTTGTCGACCCGTTGCCCAATCCAAACGCGGCCGCGCCTTTCTGGGGCACGGTCTCGCTGCTGGGCTGTCTCAAGCCGGCTCCCAGCACAACCGCCACGCACTACCGCATCATCTACAAGTACAGCTCGGATGGCGGCCTAAACTACACCTCCCCCGCACCTTTCCTGGGACAAACCTGGCCGCTCTTCCGGCTCGACGCGAGCGCCAACCCGGATTGGTACTACCCGGCAGCCGACAGCAACGGCTGGTATCCCATCAATCCTCCTGCGCCGCACAATGTCCCCGGTCTGACGGCTTTTATGCCCCAGAACCTGGTCTTTGACTGGAAGACAGACTCCTTTAATAATGGCCGGTATTTGTTGACCCTGGAAATGGGCACCGGCGGGGTGATGACTTCGCACTCTGCCGAGGTGGCCTTCAACGTAGACAACTCATATCCTCTCGGACCAATCACGGTCGAGTGGCGCAAGGCGGGTGTCGGTTCCTTCCAGCCGCTTACCTATCCATGCCCGTTGGTGCGGCGTGGGGTCACACCCGTCGATCTCGAATTCCGTGTGACCATGCCGGCCTCGGCCGCGCACCTGCGCTCTGCAGAGCTGTATGCCTGGGGTTGCGGAGGCGGCGGTTTCACCCTGCTGAGCGGCACCACCCAGCACTGGCACGAATCCACCCTGCCGGCCCAAAACTCGGTTACGCTCCAGGCGGTTTACCATCTGTCTGCTTCAGTGCTGCAGGGCACCTATAGTTTTGGCGGTCATGTCGCCAGCCGTGCCATGAACCCGAACGGTGGCGACGGTGGTCACCTTATCCTGCCCAACCCGTGGGAATACGACCCGGATAATATTCACATCACCCCCAGCTTCAGCTTCTCGGTGATCGACGCCAACTAACATTAAAAGCCGCCTGTGGAGCGGACCTTTGCTCCACAGGCGGCAGATGAATCTCATGTCTGACTGGTCACCCTGGTTTCGGCTTGTCCTCGCTATTCTGGCAACCTGGCGCGTGGCGCACCTGGTTGCGCGCGAGGATGGCCCCTTTGAAATTATCGTGCGTCTGCGTGCCAGGGTCGGAAATGGCGTCCTTGGTGCGCTGATGGATTGTCCTTACTGCCTGAGTATGTGGGTGGCCATTCCGTTTGCCTTTCTATTGGGCCAGGGTCTGGCCGCCTGGCTGACGGCCTGGCTGGCCATCTCAGGCGGCGCTTCGCTGTGCGAGCGTTTGACAGAGCAGCCCGATGCGCCCATTTACTTTATCCCACCACCAACTACGGGAGAATAAACATGTCATGTTGCGGGAATAAACGGGCCGCTCAAACGGCCAACGCTGCTTACGCGCGTGCCCAAAAGAGTCTATACGCCCCTGAAGTGCCTCGCGTGGAAACACAGGCATCCCTTGAGTCCGCCGGCAGCCTGCTGAAATACCTGGGCCAGGGAACCTTCTCCCTCCTCGGCCCACGCACGGGGCAGGTATATTATTTTGCGAGCGCTGGCCCGGCAACCGCCATCCATCCCAATGATAGCGAGGCGCTGCTGCGCACAGGCCTTTTTCGGCGCGCAAATGCCCGCTGAGCCAAATATTAACAACTTGCATATTCATTATCTTTGTGCTAAAATCTTAATGCAACCGAATACTGCAAACGCCGAAAAGTGGGTGCCCCCCACTTTTTCGCTTGTAATAGGCAAAAAACAATGGGTTTCCCCCGTTGTACCCAAATATCCGAGAATCATTCAATCGGGAGTACGCGCAAGATGAAAAACGAGTTTAGCCTGGCTTTCAATGAATTGCTGGAAGAAAAACAACTACCCAAAGAAATCATCCTGGGCGCATTAGAATCGGCAATGGTCTCGGCTTACCGCCGGGCTGTCAACGCTTCGAGTGCACAGCATGTGGAAGCCAAAGTAGACCCAGATACCGGCAAAGTGCAAGTTTATGCCGAAAAAGAAGTGGTTGAAGAAGTGCAGGATGTGCGCACCGAAGTTTCACTGACAGATGCGCGTAAGGTCAACCCAATCATACAACTGGGCGATATGGCCATTGTTGAATCCACCCCAACTGATTTTGGACGCGTGGCAGCCCAAACCGCCCGCCAGGTAATCCAGCAGCGCATCCGTGAAGCCGAGCGCGGCGCCCAAATGGAATATTTTGAACGCCAGCTGGGCGAAATCGTAAGCGGTGTGGTGCAAGCCAGCAACCCGCAAACAACCACCGTGGGCCTGGATATGAAGGCGGAAGGCGTAATGCCGGCCAACCAGCGTATCCCCGGTGAGAAATTCCGCGTACACGACCGCCTGCGCGCCATCATCATGGAAGTCAAAGACGGCTCCCGCGGTCCTCAGATCATCCTTTCGCGCGCGCACCGCAACTTTTTGCGCCGCTTGCTTGAAAACGAAGTTCCTGAGATTTATCATGGCATTGTTGAAATTCGCGCCATTGCTCGCGAACCAGGTCAGCGCGCCAAAGTGGCGGTATCTGCCACCCAGGCGGGTGTAGACCCGGTGGGCGCGTG
>JBBRWF010000240.1:0-6865 GCA_038249405.1 Anaerolineales bacterium | reverse complement strand
GCAAGAATTAAGGAGTTGAAAACGCCGTATCGAACGCCACAAGCTAATGGAATTTGCGAAAGGTTTATGGGCAGTCTACGCAGAGAATGCCTGGATCATATCTTCATTTATGAAGGTGGACTTTTAGAATGGGTGATCAAGGAATACACGGGATACTTCAATGAAGAACGACCACATCAGGGGCTTGGTCAGCGAATCCCAAATCATTATGATCTGCCAAAACCAAAACCGACAAGCGGGCGGATCACATCGAAGGCAATTCTTGGTGGATTGCACCAAAGTTATTCCCGTACTGGGTATCTGAACTAACCCATATCCTCTTTGCATTAAAACTTTAACGAACAAGGGTGAATAGCATCTGTCAATCATCAAGATGTGAAGTCTCAACATATTCGGATAACTTGTGAATGATGTATTTGATCAAAAGAAATCATTCAGAGCATCTCAGTGAATGGAAAAGATTTGAGGACTGGTAAAGGTTGGTAAAAATTCCTGTTTAAATCCCCCAAAACCGACGGATGAGTTAAGTAGCCAGCACAGGTGTTTATCAAGTTGCTTTATGTTGGGTGATATAATTTCCAAAACGTTTTGGAAATTATTGATATTTAACCGTTCAGCGAAGCAACAATATCATCCACTACCCGTCTTCAAAGTGGTTGATGGTCAATAATCACTGGTTACAGGATTTAAAAATTAGACAGCCTTTTAACTTGCAAAGCACCGGGAAACTAGTCCGAATATCGAACCAACTAAATAATCATATAACTTATAGGAAGTGTTTTTATGCAAAACGATCCTGACAGCAAAAAAAATACGGAACCGAAAATTTCCCAAAAAGAAGTGCTTTCTGAAATACAGGAAGATCATAACATAAGGGAGCAACGACGGCGCATGTTTCCACGTGCGGCACTCGTAGGATTGGGAGCAGGCCTGATTGCGTCATTTTTTCGAGTTGTTCTGGCGGGAGCGGATACAGCCCGAAATGGGTTGATTGAATGGTCACATCAATATCCCGTCTGGGGATGGATTTTTCCGGTAACTTTTGGACTGGCGGGAGCCACGCTGTCAGTTTTGGTAGTAAGACGCTTTGCACCTGAAACGAGCGGAAGCGGAATTCCTCATCTTGAAGCCGTACTGCACCGTTTGCGAAAGTTGAATTGGAAACGTGTTTTGCCTGTCAAATTTGTTGCTGGCGCATTGGCTATTGGCGGCGGACTAGCTTTAGGGCGCGAAGGACCTACTGTTCAAATGGGCGGAGCTGTTGGTGATGCAATCTCCAAATGGCTTAAAGTGCCGCCTCGGGAACGACGGACACTGATCGCAGCAGGAGCGGGCGCTGGTCTCGCCGCAGCATTTAACGCACCCTTGTCTGGGTTGATCTTCGTTCTAGAAGAAGTCCAGCGTGATTTTCACCCGTTTGTATTTGGAGCAGCTTTCCTGGCAGCCGCGATTGCCGATATTGTCTCGCGCCTTCTAGCAGGAGCTTTCCCAGTATTCTCCATCCCTGATTACCCGACCCCTCCAACTGCGTCGTTGCCTATTTTTGCTTTGCTGGGTGTTCTTGCGGGCTTTTTGGGAGTTGCATTTAATCGAAGCCTGCTGGGCACAATGAACTTGTTTGCCCGGGCTAAGGGAAAATGGGGTCTGGCTGTTGCGGCAGTCGTCGGTGCGTTGGTTGGACTTACTGGCTGGTTCTCCCCCATGCTTGTTGGAGGCGGTCACTCACTTGCAGAAACAGCCCTGGCAGGTAATCTTGTTCTCTGGATAATCCCAATTTTTTTTGTAATCCGATTCCTGATGACCATTGCCAGTTATGGCACCGGCGCAGCAGGCGGAATTTTTGCTCCTTTACTGGCGCTGGGTGCGCTGCTTGGTCTTGCTCTCGGGCAGCTTGCAAATCGAATCGCGCCAGGCGTTGTGCCCATACCGGCCGTCTTTGCTGTTGTCGGCATGGCCGCATACTTTACTGCAATTGTACGCGCGCCATTGACAGGAATCATGCTGATCGTGGAAATGACAGGCAACTATCAACAGATGTTACCGCTGTTGGTCGCCTGCTTTTGTGCGTATGCAGTCGCAGAACTGTTAAAGGATTTGCCTATATACGAGGCTTTGTTGGAACGGGATCTGCTTCGCGATGGCTCTCATATCAAGTTGAAAGAGCCGATGGTCATGGATTTCTTAATAGAACAGGGAGCATCTTTCGCTGGACAAGAGGTACGCATGCTTGGATTACCTCCTGGGTGCGTTCTTGTGCGTTGTACAGAAAGGGGGCGCGAATTTGTTCCAACAGCCATAACCATTCTTGAGGAGCACATGAAGATCACTGTAGTCATCGCGCCGGAAGCGTCACACGGGTTGATGATTCTACGAAACGGCTGCAAAGGCAGGAAGACATGAAATTAAAATACATCGCGGGTCCTGGCAAGGCAACCATCTTTGCGCTGTCAATATTGTTCTTTTTGATGATACCTGCTGTCGGTATGATTGATTATTTGACCGGACCAGCCATTACATTCGCCCTTGTTTACTTAATTCCTGTGGCGGCGATTGCCTGGCTAAATGTTCGGCTCACGACAACTGTTCTTGCGTCCATCTTGACCGCCGTTACCTGGATTATCGTGGATCATTTCTCGGATCGTTTTTCCCTGAACATTGTTGTTTATTCCTGGAATTTTTTCTCAAGACTCTCCATTAGGACTTACGCAAGACGGACAAAGCTTGCGTAAACTACCCCTATATATGCTACTATGTCCTTCCAAAGCGTCATATATGGTGTTGGAATTCTTGTTCTGCGTAAGTCCTATCCATCCTGTTGATTGTTTCAATTGCGCTTTCCTTTCTAAAACAATCCCTTTTGGATGCCCATAATCTTTTACGCAGGGACCCGCTTACCAATGCGCTTAACATACGCGGCTTTAAGGAACTTGCGGAACGCGAGATCTATCGTTCCACGCGTTCTGGTAATGCCTTGACCATCGCCTTTTTGGATGTGGATGATTTCAAGGCCATCAATGACACCTTTGGACACAATGCCGGCGACATGTTGCTTGCTGCCATTGTTGAAACCCTGATCTTGAACCTCCGCCAAAGCGATCTGGTTGGGCGGGTGGGCGGCGACGAGTTTGTCATCCTGTTTCCCGATACCGGGCAGGATGTCGCCAAAGCCACAGCGGCCAAGATCAGGATGATATTGATGGAAAATACCGCCAAACTGAATTTTCCTGTTACATTCAGCATGGGCGTGTTAACTTGCATCCAGCCCTCCATGTCATTGGATGCCATGATTGGAATGGTGGATAAGTTAATGTATTCTGTAAAAACCAGTTCCAAAAATAACATCGTGTTTTCCGTATACCCGGAACCTCCGTGACTGGCTTCCCATATTATGAAGTATACACATTGGGATCGGAGAAATATGGCATGGTCAGGGCTGAATATCTGATCAAAAAAGCGGTGGTCACGCCTTTTTGATTACAACCTCGGACAAACAAAATGGAACATTTTCTTCAAACAAAGATGAGAACGTGAAATAATTATTCATATCCTCGATTGGTAACTGGGAATGACGAATGGCAATTAAGTTCCCCCCCCCAATTCTGGGTTTTACTACAGATATTCCCCAAAAACCTCAGGTTTGACTTTTATATGAGCATGTGATAATATTTTCCAAAACGTTTTGGAAAATATATGACAACCATTAAAGATGTAGCAGGAGCCCTAAAATTATCCATTACCACCGTCTCGCGCGCCCTGGATGGTTATGATGATGTCGCTGCCGACACCCGCGAACTGGTCATCAATACTGCGCGCAAGATGGGCTATACCCCTAACCGTGCCGCGCGCCAGTTGCGCCGCCAGCAAACCGATACGATCGGATACATCCTGCCCACTGAAAAGCCCCAGTTTGCCGATGCCTTTTATTCCGAGTTTATTGCCGGTTTGGGTGACATGGCGGCTTCAAACAATTTCGATTTGCTTGTTTCTGCAGCGCCCCCGGATAGTTCCTCCGAGAAGGCTGTGTATGAACGCTGGGTCCAAGGCCGCAAGGTGGATGGGATTATCGTAAATCGTACACGCCTGCGTGACTGGCGTGTGCAATATTTGACAGAACGAAAAACCCCGTTTGTTTCGCTGGAGCGTTCCCAACTTCCTCTCGAATTTATCGGCGTGGAAACCGATACAAACCAGGGCATGATTGAATTGATTGCCCACCTTGCCAATCAGGGTCACAGCCGAATTGCTTATATTGGCGCTTCCCCCGATCTCAAGATTGACTATGACCGCTATCACGGTTATCTGGCTGGATTGCAGGAAGCCCAAATAAATCCCGATCCCGCCCTTTCGATACGCGCTGACCTGACCCCCGAAGGCGGGTATCAGGCAGCCAGACAATTGCTGACGCTGACAAATGCGCCCACGGCGATTGTGTGCGTCAACGACCTGACTGCCATCGGCGCCATGCACGCGGCACATGAACACGGGTATAAGGTAGGGCGCGACATCGCCATTGCCGGTTTTGATGGCATTGCCGACTCGGCCTATACACAACCGCCGCTAACGACCCTTGATCAGCCGGTCTATGAAATTGCGGGACGGCTGGTAACCATGTTGCTGGCGCTCATCAAAGGCGAACATCTGGCAGAGCGGCAGGTAAAAATTCGACCAAAATTACTCGTCCGCTCATCAACAGGCGGCTAGTCCGAGAATTTCAAGCGCTAGATCAATCCATCTTTTTTTACGAATTTTCCGAAACGTTTTGGAGGTTTATGGAAACACTTTTTCAAACATCACCCTTTGCCTTGCCGGTCTTTATCTTTTTCGCCCGCATCATGGATGTGACCCTGGGAACCGTGCGTATCATTTCTCTTTCACGCGGCTGGAAGCGGCTTGCTCCTTTATTAGGCTTTGTCGAAGTCTTTATCTGGGTTGTCGCCATCAGCCAGTTGGTTCGGAATCTGACTCATTTTTCGAGTTACCTTGCCTATGCCGCCGGTTTTGCCGCGGGAAATTATATCGGCATGTGGATCGAAGAAAAACTGGCGCTTGGCACGCTCACCGTGCGGGTTTTCGCTGTCAGCGAAGGAGATGAACTTTCGAAACGGCTGGCAGGCTCAGGCTTTGGGGTAACCGTCTTAGATGGTCAAGGAGCAGGCGGCCCGGTCAAAGTCCTGTTTACCACCATCCATCGCAGCGAATTGGAACAGGTCGAAAAAATCATCCACGAAGTCAATCCCAAGATGTTTTATTCGGTCGAGGAAGTACGCGCTTCCAGTGAAGGCGTTTTCCATCTTGGTCGGCGGCAAAAGTTTATGAAAAAATTTGATTTGATCAAGAAAAAATAAGGAGCAATTATGTGTGGATTCTGCGGGTCAACCCCGAACAAGGATACATCTTTTGTGGAACAGGCGGTGCTCAAAATGAGGCACCGCGGTCCCGACGAGCAGGGCATTATGCAAACGTTGCAAGGTACGCTGGGGCATGCCCGGCTTTCGATTGTGGATGTCGCTGCCAGCCACCAACCGATGGCAGAGGGACAACACTGGATCGTGTTCAACGGCGAAATATATAACTTTCAAGCCCTGCGAAATCAACTTCCTGGGTCCTGGCACACTCAGGGCGACACGGAAGTCGTCATGCGCCTGATTGTGGAGCGCGGTATGGAAGCCATTGATGCACTTGATGGCATGTTTGCTTTTGCATTTTTCGGGGATGAAGTGTTATTGGCGCGAGATGCCATCGGGATCAAACCGCTCTATTATGTAAAAAACGAGGCGGGCATGTTCTTTGCCTCTGAGATCAAGGCGCTGTTGGATGCGCAGGGGGATGTGCATGAATTTCCCGCGGGACATTGGTGGAGTGCAGCACGCGGCTTTGTACGTTATTTCCACATTGACGATTTGCAGTGGAATGCTTCCCTGCCCAATCTGCCCGAAGCGGAATATGACGACTTGATCCGTTCCACCTTGCGCCGCGCAGTTCAAAAAAGATTGATCGCCGACCCGGGCATTCCCGTAGGCGTCAGCCTTTCTGGCGGACTGGATAGCAGTCTCATCACTGCATTGGCAAGAGAAGGACGCGATGTGCTCGACACCTTTGTGGTTGGCATGGACGGCAGCGAGGATGTAGCCCGTTCCCAGGAAGTTGCTGAGGCGCTTGGCACGCGCCATCACATTTATCTCTATGACTTTCAGGAAATGCTGGAAGTATTGCCCAAGGTTATCTATCACCTCGAATCGTTCGATGCGGCTTTGGTGCGCAGCGCCATCCCCAATTATTTTCTTGCCCGCCTCGCCTCCAAACATGTCAAGGTCATGCTTACTGGCGAAGGCGCCGATGAAATTTTTGGAGGCTACGAATATTTGAGTGGTGTTACCGACTCTCAGCAATTCCAGCGTGAGTTGTGGACAATCACCACCAACTTGCACAATACCAATCTACAGCGCACAGACCGCATGACAATGGCACACAGCATCGAGGGGCGGGTCCCTTTTTTGGATAAGGAAATGATCCGACTGGCTTTAAGCCTGCCACCTGAACTCAAATTCCACAATGGCGGCGGAACAGAGAAAGCGCTTCTGCGCCGCGCCTTTGCAGGCTTCCTGCCCGAAGGGATTCTCCAGCGTCCCAAGCAGAAGTTCTCCCACGGCACAGGCTCCCGCGATTTGTTAGCACGATATGCCAACGCTCAGATTTCAGATAAAGCCTTTGCCGAGGCGCAGCAGCAATATCCGCAAGCCGCGCTGCGCTCGAAGGAGGAATTGTTTTACTACCGTATCTTCCATGACCAATTCGGTGAACGGATTCCCGCCCAAACTGTGGGACGCACCCGTTCCGTGACAAAAGAAGAGTTGAATTAGAAAAT
>JBBRWF010000239.1:0-6874 GCA_038249405.1 Anaerolineales bacterium | reverse complement strand
TGCGCTGGATAACTGCGCAGCAGAAGATGTCACCGCATCTGCGCTTTCTTTTACCTGGCCAATAACTTCGCGCAGTCCGCTGATCATTTTTTGGAAGGCATTTCCAAGTTCATCTTCTTCTGATTGTGGTGTGACGGATGCGGTCAAATCTTTATTGGCGATTGCAGCAGCGGCAGCGCCCATACTTTGCATGTAATTGATCAAATCATCGAATGCCTTGCCTATGGTACCTATTTCATCTTTGCGCTTGCGCACCCTGTCTTTTTCAGATTCATTCATATTGCGCGCTAAATCGCCAACCGAGAGCGATTTAGCTAAATGTGTTACGATACCTAACGGAACAGAAATACTGTCGTTAAGAATGTATAAGGTAATCGACATTCCGATTGTAATGACCACCAGACCTGCCAGCAGGCTTAAAAATAAATAGCGCAGCTCATATTGCTGTAGTTCTGATTGGTTCTGGCTGATAAGCACGCGCCACCCAAGTGTTTTTCCCAGATCCCCACCAATCTCACTGAATCCCAGGATAATGGAGCTGCCATCCACATCCCTGGTTTGCGCCCAGCCGCTTTTTCCAGACTGGAGTAGCTCCAAAATCGGTTTTTGCACCGGCTGCATGATCAGGGCAGCATCAGGTGAATAAAGCGTAATTCCCTGTGAATCAACCACGCTAACCTTGCCTGTTTCGCCAAGTTTGATATTCCCTAATGAATTGAGTGTGATCGAAATATCGAGTGTTCCCCGCAGCACCCCAATAACTTTCTGAGTATCTGCTGCTCTGATGGGTACTCCGATGTTCATTGCATAGGTCTTGGAGCTCTCATCGTATTCCACCGCGCCAACGTATGTCGCTCCGTTTCCGAGAGCATAAGTTGCATTCCACCAGCCTTCATCCCCTTGTAGGAAATCACTGGTACGATCGGTCATGGCAATATTCAGACCTTTGGTATCGGTGATAAAGACTTCAACCTCAGCAGGGTTGCCTTTGATAAACTCTTTAAGAAATGCGCTGGTTTCATTATTCGCAATTGCCTGAATAGTTGCGTCAATTGTTGGCTTTTTGTCAATCCAGGCTTTGTCTTTGGCAGCAATATCTTCTGCTGTCCAACTGGCCCGGTCGATGTTCGCCTGTTCTACAGCCTTAATAAGTGAAGGAGTTCTGGCTAAAGTTTCTAATATCCTTACCTCTGAGCCAACCCGGTCAACAGTTCGCATCAGAGCCTGATCCCCCACTGCAACTGATTGGTTGCCAATTTGTGAGGTTTCCTGAGAGACATTATTGATGTAGTTCGCTATTAACAAAGCCAATATACTCAGGATGGTTACAACGAGAATACTGCTGGCTAATTTGGCGCTAACTTTCCAATTAAGCCAAAAATGATACATCTTTAAGATAATATTATTTCCCATGCTTTTTCCTATTTCCTTCCAACGGCATTCAGAGAATGAAATGATAACTGTTCTTCGAGATTGAAAACTTTGCCAGGTTCCAGCAGGATGATCAGGCGGTTCTTAAACCGCATGATCCCTTTCAAAAAGACCAAATTCGCATTATTTACCATCTGTGGTAATGGTTCGATTATTTCATCCGACACCCGCAGAACTTCAGTAACACCATTCACGATCACTCCCAACTTGATACTGCCCATGCTAACGATGATGATACGCGTTTGGCGGGTGTCTTTTTGCTCTTCAAGCGCGAAGCGGCTGCGCAGGTCGATTACAGGTAGAATGCTTTCACATAAATTGGTGACCTCTTCTCTACCGTAAGATTCATTCGCTAGTTATTGAACCAGCTTAACATATAAATCTCCTTTGTAACTTACGATAGTGATCATTAGATGTAGGTTATGCAATGAAATTAATCGTCAGGAAACGTATAGAATCAAATGGTAAAAATTATTAATTTCACTCCGAAACTAATTGTAGCGATAACAAAAAAGACTTGTAATAAATTAGATGCAAAGAAATTGTTAAGAATCCGTGAAAATTTTCATATGCAAAATTTGTATGTACATATATAATCAATAGTAAGGTACAAAGAAAGTTGATGTTTGCTTTTGCAGAGAACTGTCATCGTGTATCCGAATTAACATATTTTTTATGGAAATATACAAACCGTCGGCTATACTAAAAATTGCTAGATTATTTTGTTTATTTTGGAGAAAAAATGCCTCTATTTACATGGAATGATAGTTATTCGGTTCAGAACAACGAAATGGACCAGGAGCATCGGCAGATTATTGCCTTGCTCAATAAACTTCATGATGCGATGGGTGTAGGCAAAAGCAAAGAAGCTTTGCCTGCAGTGTTTGATAGCCTGGTCCAATATACAAAAACGCATTTTGCTAATGAAGAAATTCTTCTGCAAAAGCATAACTATCCAGGGCTGGTCGGCCAGAAGCGTCAACACCAGGTCCTGATTGAAAAGGTGGCGCAGTTGCAAAAACAAGTTCTCGATGGTGACGTAAGTGCAGGTATGCGCACGTATGACTTTCTGAAACAGTGGCTCGTTGAGCATATTCAGGGTAGCGATAAAGAATATGGTGTTTTTCTTCACAACAAGGGAGTTCTTTAGCAGGGTATCAACTTTCTTTTGTACATTTGTTAGATGTATAATGATAACTTGTAATGTCTTTCCATAAATATTGACGAGGCTTTTGTGAACCCTTTCGAGTCCGCTTCTCCTAAAATGAACCAACATCAACGTGAACTAAAAGATACACAAACAACGCCGCGAATTATGTCATCAGATCAGGATGCGGATATTAAACATGATGTTGCGCAGCTCTCTTCTGCGTTCGACTTTGGAGAGTCCACTCAACCGGAGTCTTTTTCGCAAACTCCACCTGATTTATCCTATTCGTGCCTTTTAATTCCTCGTTTTAACGACCACTTTCTAACGGGAGACATCACCGAATACCTGGTAGATTGGATGCGACAAATTTGTGTTTCCTACGGCTGGCGTCTGGATGCGATTGTAGTTCGGCCCGGATATCTTCAATGGGTGATCACCGTACCTCCCACTGCAAATCCGGCCCAAGTTATGCGGCTCACTCGCCGGCAAACTTCCCTGAAAATATTTGATGAATTTCCACGTTTCAAGCAGTTAAATTTGTCTGGCGACTTTTGGGCCCCCGGATATTATGTTACTTTTGGCAATCAACTTTTATCATTGGAAAATATCAGTAATTTCACAGCTGCAACACGCCGTCAGCAAGGAATTTACTAATACCAAGTAATACAGCTCATTAAGAAAATAAGATACTTGGGGTGTAAACAATACCTCCACCGGCAAAGGTGGAGGTATTGTTTTATAGTGGTCGACTGGCGCTTTTTTTGTGAGTCAATTTTTTAGCCAATCTTTATATCCCATTCACGGTCAATTTACAGGAAAAATTCCCCTTACATGCTACATTTACGTCGGAATATTATTTAATTTCTTACCCTGTATTCTTGAAGAAGGAAGTTCATTGTGATTTTTCTAACCCGGACAAACGGCACAAAATTTTACATCAACCCGGAATTGATCCAGACTGTCGAAGCGACACCTGACACGATCATTACCCTGGTGAGTAATCGAAAAATAATCGTTAAAGATTCCCCGCAAGAAATTGCTGAGCGCTTCATCGAATACAAACGAAAAACCCAGGTGCCATTTCTTTCACAAAACCCTGGCGATTAATCAGACCCGGCATTGATATTGTGTATTGTATGAACTCGAAGATTTTCGTAGAGGAGTAATTTATGGATATTGCAACTATCGCGGGCTTGCTCTTAGCCGTTACCGTTCTTGTCGCCGCTATGATCCTGGATGGTGGCTCGCCGGCCGAATTGTTTGCGGCCCCTGCAGCCATTATCTTGATTTTCGGTGGTTCTTTGGGTTCTACGATTGTTACATCTCCGCTCAAATTAGTGATGAAAGTGCCTGTAATTATTGCCCAGGCTTTTACAACAAAATCCTTTGATGCTGCTGGGATGATTGAGCTCTTAACCAAACTGGCAGACAAAGCGCGTCGTGAGGGTTTGCTGGCATTGGAAGAAGATGCCAGAAAGATCGAAGATAAATTCCTCAAAAAAGGGATCTCGATGGTGGTGGACGGTGTGGATCCCGAACAAGTGGCAGCAATTATGGAAACCACGATTGACCAGACGCGCGCCCGCCACAAGCAAGGGATTGGCTTCTTTACTGCAGCGGGTGGTTTTGCGCCTACCTTCGGCATTCTCGGTACGGTTATGGGTCTTATTAACGTGTTGAAGCAGTTGGATAATCCGAGCGCGCTTGGTGAAGCCATTGCTTCGGCGTTTTTAGCCACATTGTGGGGCTTGCTGACCGCCAATCTCATTTATTTACCGATTGCCGGGAAATTAAAATCAAAAAGCGAAGAAGAGGCTCGCAACCGTAACATGCAATTGGAAGGTATTCTTTCCATTCAGGCTGGTGAAAACCCGCGCGTTGTAAGAGACAAATTGACCGCTTATCTGGCTCCTGCAGAAGTCAAGGCTGAAGGAGAAGCAAGCGCTGCTCCAGTGGCGGGCAGAGCTCAGGCATAGTTATGGCAAAGCATGCAGAAGAACACGAAGAACATCCAGACGAGCGCTGGTTGGTAAGCTACGCAGATTTCATCACTCTGCTGATGGTGTTGTTCGTAATCCTGTACTCTATGGGGCAGATTGATGTCACCAAATACAAGCTTCTGGCTGAAAGTATGCGTACTGCTTTCACCGTAGGCGGAGCAGCCATGGTCGTTGACAGTCAGATCAACCAGGTTGGCGGTAAGAGTCAGGACGGTTCATCAAAACCTATTGTAGTTCCAGGAATCCCCGAGGGACCTACACAGTCCGAGGAAGTAGCCGGTCAATTGACCAATATGCTTTCTTCTCAAAATCTTGGCAGCGAAGTCAGTGTTCAAACCAATATCGAAGGCATTATGATTTCGCTAAGTGAAAAACTTATTTTTGCAGAAGGTCAGTCTGATCTGCCAAAAGAAGCGCTGCCAGTGCTCGATACCATTGCCGAAATGCTTCGACCAATCAAAAACAAAATTCGGCTGGTAGGGCACACCAATGATATACCCTCGTCGAACCCTCAATATCCCACCAATTGGGAATTGTCTTTGGCGCGCGCCACTTCAGTCGCCAAATATTTAATGAATGCCGGGGTCGCCCCCGATCGTTTTATCATTGCTGGACAGGGTGAGTATGCGCCTTTGTTTCCAAATGATTCGCAGGTGCATCGAGATTTTAACGCCCGTGTTGAGATCATCATTATTTACGAGGTAGATAGCAATATTATTAGCGTTGGAAATCCTGGAATTGCCCCATAAAAGAACAGGATATCTGAAAAGTACAAAATATTTCGATACGTTGGCGAAGTTGGCCGAATTGGAGTGATATGAACGCGAGCAATATATTAAAAAAAGTTTTTGGTGTTCTAAACATAATCTCTCAAGTAATCTTGATGCTTACTGCGATCATTTCTTTGATTACTGCTTATGTGGTTTTTGCTCCGGATGATTTACCCAAGCCATTCCACCTGGTTTACGATAATTCGGGCGGAGGCGCTCCGGCTGCTTCTTTTGGAACTGTGGTGGTGGTTACCGCAACACCTGGCCCAGAATCGCATGAATACCATCCGGGTGAAGGAATTATGGCGAATATGTCGACCAAGATCATCAACCTTGTTGATCCAGGCGGCCGCAAATATATTCGATTAACCGTCGCAGTTGAATTTGCTCCAGATAACCCGGAATATTTGACTTTGCCTGCCGAGGAAAAAGCTGCCTATATGACAGAGTTTGAAGCGGAACTCAATTCCCTGATGCCAATCATGGATGATACTGTCATCACGCTGCTTTCCACTAAATCTTATGAGGATCTTTATACCGCCGATGGCAAGGAAAAACTTCGTTCAGAAATATTAAGTACTTTGTCCGGCAAATTGACAGAATTTCACATTATTGCAATCTACTTCACGGAATTTGTGGTTCAGTAAACTATGTTAGCTCAATCTGAAATTGATGCCTTGCTTTCTGGCACCCTCGAGATAGATCAAAAGGACGGAGGGGATCGCGTCAATCTGGCTGAAATAATGAATCGGCCAGGTGATCACGCGAAATCTGAAGGCGAAGAAGGAAAGACTGTCCAGACGTATAACTTCTGGTCGCCTGCCCGGTTCTCGAAAGAACAAATGCGTGCGGTTGAATTGGTCCATGAAGATTTAACTGAGCGCTTGACGACTTCCCTTCCCACCTTCTTGAGGACCAATGTCCGCCCGCACCTGGTTCACATGGAACAGGGCCGTTTTCATGATTTTATTAAAGATTTTCCACAAAATACCCTGTTTCACTTGATTGCCCTGGCACCGCTTCCAGGCCATATGGTACTCACCATGAGTTCCAACGTCAGTTACCTGATTTTAGAGCAACGCTTGGGCGGCAAAATTGAGGGTCGCTTTACAGAACGTTCTCTGACAGAAATAGACCAGTCACTGCTGCGCGGATTGGCTGAGCACATGCTTGGAGATATTAAAGGCGCCTGGAGTAAAGTTGCCATGCTTGAGCCAACACTGGAAGACAGTACTGTCAACCAGCACTGGGTTCAGATGATGATGGGGAATGAGCGGGTTTTACTTTTGACTATTGAGCTTAATATCCAGGGTGTGACCGGCACAATCAGCCTGTTTATCCCATTCAATACACTTAAACCGATTACAAACGTTCTCAATCCACACATCTGGATTGCCGGGCGCAAAGAACAACAGCAAAACCCCATTGCCCGCCAGGCGGCTATTGATACTATGATGAAAGCCGTGATCACGGTAAAGGTGATTCTGGGAAGTGCGGAATTAACCCTGGGAGACTTACTCTCC
>JBBRWF010000238.1:0-6902 GCA_038249405.1 Anaerolineales bacterium | reverse complement strand
CCGGCGGTATCTTGGGTCCCCACATGTCTATAGCCGCTCGCCGCGTACTGGAAGCCATCCCGCTTCGTTCGTTGAAATTCAGGGTCGGCTCGATTGATACGGTGATGACCGCACCTGGGTAATGGGTGGATACATAAGGTTGGTCAAGCCAGCCCCCGGCCAGATCGATCCTGTAGGGCATGTAATCGCGCTGGCGCAGCTGTGTAGTGGAACGCGCCTCCAGGCCAGGATAAGGTTTGCGTTCCAATATAATATATTCCACCCCCTGAGACTTGCAAAGCTCCCGTTTATCCGGGGTGTGGCCATCCGCATTGACAACGAAATAATCTGGCTTGATTTCGTGCATTTCAGCTTCAAAATCCAAAATTCCGGATCCGCGTGAAACAAAAGCTTCTTTCACAGAAGCGACAGACCTCACCATAAAAGTGCGCTCCTGTTCATTGTTGATCGGGGTGCGCCCTTTTAATTCAAAAACAGTTTTATCTGAGCCAAGCGAAACGTACAGGTCGCCATATTGAGCAGCCTCGCGAAAAAATTCTACGTGACCGCTGTGAAGCATATCAAAACAACCGCTTACCAAAACTTTTTTTGCCAAGATGCCATCCAGATTGCACGATTGTATTGCGCCAATATCCAATTTATTGGCGTGTCCCCATCGAATTATAACAAATATCAGCCCTGCAATTTATTCCAAAGCACGCATTAGGTCTTTAAAAATGTTGCCGTAAATGGATTACCCCCCGGCAATTTCGTTATCACTGCATTCACATGCGACTCCCTTCTTGCACTGCTCCCCCCAAACCTTTAATCGCTTTTGCGTCGAATATTGATACGCGTGGAGTTTTCAATCGGTTGATCTGCCACCAAAACCAGGTATTGATTGGCGCCAACTGCCGCAGTTGTCCAGCCGTGAATTTTCTGTTGGTAGGTGCCAGCAACTTCGTAAGTCCTAATATCCAACCAGCCTGGCCGTACTGCGTCTTGAGCAAAGGCTGCCTCTTGCAAGCTCGTTCCAAAATCAGATACATTTTTGGAAATCAAAGCTTGCCAGCAAGATTTAACAGCGTTGGCAAGAGTCCGGATGTGTTCATGCTCAATCCGTAAGCCTTCTGCTTTACGTTCCTCAATTTTATGACCGTTCATGGGCATAAGCTGAATCACATTCTCCAGAAAATTTAGAACCAGTTCATCCTGTGCGAATTGAATCTGGCGGGGCCAATATTCACCGTCATAATCTGCTTTGGTCAATCCAGGGAAAATGATCCCAATCGATTCGCTTGCCCCGTGTATATCTTGCCTGCCCGGTAAATTGTGGAATCCAAAAAGCATTTTGGAAAGTTTTTCAGGCCGGTCAAAAGGTAGCCTGGTTCCCCATATTTCCTCTGCGCTTGCCCGCAAGCCGCATGTGCCTTCCGTTCCCTTGTTAAATTCTGTGGTGGCATGAAGTGAGACAGTCAGCGCCGACCCTTGCTGCAGGCCGGATATCTGTGGCAGGTCAAATAAATTCCCCGCCAGGCAAAGCCCAAAAGGGATTGTGCTAAAGCTGCGCAGACTTGTAGTGGAGCGGGCGGTCAGTCCTGGGTGTGGGTCACGTTTTAACACAACATACTCAATCCCAAACTGCTTGCACAGGGCCTGCTTTTCGGGGGTGTGCCCATCCACGTTTACGACAAAATAATCGGGCTTGATCATCCGCAGCCCTTCAATAAAATCCAACACCCCGCTGCCCTGATTGATGAAGGCCTCCTTTACATACGCCAGTGACTTTACCATGTACAGCCGCTCAGCATCCTGATTGATCGTCGGGCGGTTTTTTAACGCAAAAACGTTGCGGTCAGACCCCAGAGCAACATATAAATCACCATACTTGCAGGCTTCCTCAAAAAACGCAACATGCCCGCTGTGCAGCAAGTCGAAACATCCGCTTACAAATACTTTTTTCGCCATCGATTATTCCTTCTTGATCGCTGGTTATACTGGCTTTTGGCCCGCAACCGTTTGTCGTTGTTTGACTTTTAACTTCTTAAATTCCTTGCTGACCTGCTCCAGGGTAAGCTGTGTGTAACCTTCCCTGCTGAAGGTGATGATATTGCCCGAAAGTTCATAGAATGCAAACCCACTGGTCCAGCGGGCCTGGCTGTAAGTAGCCTGGCGTTTGCGTTCAAAGCAATATATTTTCCCGGGTGTATAAATTAAATTAAACGAAGTGATATTCTGCCTGTAAATTGGTTCCAACCACTGCCATGCCTCCTGCCAGGAAGTAAAAACCTGGCAGGGCAAAGGATATTCCTTCTCGCCGCCATTATGCTTCCATATTGGACGGGATACCGGCATGCCGCCTGGCTGGATAAATGTTTGAAAGTGTAAGTGGTTGACCGAAGCAAAGGTACCTGGCGCGTTGTACCCCATCCCGAACCCGGGCAGGCTCTGTCCCATTACCTGGGCCACATCCCAGGCCCAGGCATGATCATCCCTGCTCAGAAATTGCCGGTGTTTCCGCTCCGGTTCCGGAATGAGGAGAGCGTGTAGCCGTGCAAACGGATATTTATTATATAAAAGGTATGCATTTTTCCCGGCCAGCATGCCAGTCCAGAAGCTCTCGCGTTCGCACAGATCATGGTCGTAGTGAAACCCGTTTTCATTAAATGGAATATCGATGGATGCCACTGCCCTGGCCGCTGATCTTTGTGGCCTGAATGAGCGGATGTGGTTGAACTGGACGACCCAATCACCCAACTGTCTGTGCTCCGTTACCCTCAGTTGTTCCAAACCTACCAACGCAATTTTCAAAAAAACCAGCAGATCTTCGGCATACCGTTCATCCAGAATACGCCCCTCTGCGAAATGCCGGAAATGTTTTTCCCGGATGTTCAGAAAGGCCCTGCGCAGGTCGTTGTCAAGATCTGCCAGGATACTACGGTCAAAATATGCATTGGCGCATACCAGCACAAAGGAACTCAGCGCGGAATCAAGCGCATTATGGTTGGTGCGTAGCAGTGCGGCCAGCTTATTGTGGTACAGGGCTAAAAATTGACCTTCTGATGTGAACGGGCTCTCTGTCATATTCAACTCCTACTTCCTGCGCACACGAACTTTAAACGCGCCCGGCACAGGCTGCTCTGATATCACATACAGATATCCGCCGCCGCAGCCCGAATACATTGCCCCGGCATAGCGCGATTGGTAATACTGCAATATGCCCATTAAGTCGATGCTCAACGCAGTGTGGCGCACGGTTTGCGGTAGCAGTGTTTCCCAACACAACATGCACTCATTGAAAGACGCTCCCAGCCCCTGCGCATCCAGTTCGCTGATGGCGGTAAAACAATCTTTGCCAGATTGACCCAGTCGATGCACCCATTCCGGATCGAGATTCTTGATCCCCAATGGCGAATACCCCGCGGGCCGTTGGTTCACCGCTAAAACCTGCAGTACATTTTCCAGCCAGGCTGCGTTTGCTTCATCGTGAATGGATTCGATCTGGGCGGGAAAATAACCCCCCTCCACGCTGGCGTCATAATCCAGGCGGTTGATGCCCGGGTAAATCAGGCCAGCCATATCCTGCGAACCCGATGGATCAGCTTTGCCGTTGTTTTCAACCTGGTACAGTTCCCTTACAAGCGACTTGGGTTCCCGTTGTGGGATTTCATTTCCCCATAACTGCAAGGCAATCCTGCGGGTGCTGGTTCCCATTCCGCAGCGATCCATCCAGTAAAAATCCGGTTCTAACCCCACCACCACCATTGATCCTGGGGGGGTGGGGTTGAGGCTGGAGACAAATGGTTGGTCAATCCAACCGCCTGCCAGCGCGGCACGGTATGGTATGCCGCCAATCACCTGGCGCAGATCGCTTTGCATGGTCAGGCCGGCATGGCAACTGGGGATTCGGTGACAACGCGTTTGCCAGCTTTGCGGTCGTTATACTGGCTTTCGATCCAGCGGTAGGTTTTTTCCATCCCATCCCGCAAACTTGTGGATGGTTCCCAGCCGAGCACCTCTTGGATAAATGTGTTATCGCTGTTGCGTCCGGCAACTCCTTTTGGCGCATCCAGTTTGTAACGGCGCTCAAGCTTGATCCCGGCGATATCCTCCACCATACTCACCAACTGGTTGATCGAGACCAATTCGCTTGAGCCCAGGTTGATCGGGGTGGCGATCAAGTCTTCGCAATGGGTGATTTGATCAATGCCGAAAGTGCAATCATCAATATACATGAAGCTCCGGGTTTGCGAGCCGTCGCCCCAAATTTCGATTTCACCAGAGCCGCTGTCAATTGCCTCCACCACCTTGCGGCTAATCGCCGCCGGGGCTTTCTCGCGCCCACCGTACCAGGTACCGTTTGGTCCGTAAACATTATGGAAGCGTGCAATCGCGGTTTTCATGCCGCGTTCAGCCCAATATTCCTCGCAAAACATCTCGCTCACCAGCTTTTCCCAACCATAGCCGCGTTCGGCCATCGCCGGGTAAGCATCGCTTTCTTTCAGTGCAACCACATTGGGATCTTGCTGCAGGGTGGTGTTATACGCGCAGGCCGAGGATGAGAAAAAATAGCGCTGCGTTCCTGCGCGATAGGCAGCCTCGATCAGGTGCGTGTTGACCAAAATGGAACGCAGGCATTCTACGCGGAAACGCTCAATAAAGCCCATCCCACCCATGTCCGCTGCCAGGTTATAAACTTCCGCCGCACCTTCCACTGCGCGAATTGCATTTTCCTTTTCACTCAAATCCATGCAGATGACTTCGCTGCCAGGCACCCGCTGATACCACTGAGGCAGGGGCTTCTTGTCCACCGCGCGGATGTTGGTAAAGCCCTGTTCGTGGAAACGACGCACCAGCGAACCGCCAATAAATCCACCCGCGCCTGCCACAACGATCAGGTCATCCTTTTTTAACTCAGGGCTTGTAGATGCGATTAGATTCGTTTTCATTGCTTTCTCCTTGTATAAAATATTGGCGACATTTCAGTAAAAGTAGTATTAGCGCGAAATGATACCGCTCCCACAAAAAAATAAAAAAAACAATTTCAACCGTTTTATCTGATTCTCGGACCAGGCTGGACTAATCAAACCGCCTTGACTGATTTTCGCTCGACGATTTCCACCGGCAGAACAATTTCTTGTGGAGCCTCCGGGTTGTTACCCGTTAACCGTTCAATCAGCATTTTTGTAGCCTGGGCGCCCATCTCATAAGCCGGTTGCGCCGCCACGGTCAAAACGGGATCGATCAACATGGAAGTTGGTAAATCATCAAAACCAACCACCGAGATGTCCTCAGGCACGCGCAGCCCGGCTGCATGCATGCTTTTCAACACACCCAGAGCAATGAAATTGTTCGCCGCAAAAATAGCTGTTGGGCGCGGATTTCTTTCAAGTACCTGTTGCGCCATTTCCAGCCCGCTTTCCAGCGTGAAGGCTCCATAAAAAACGATCTCACTGCCTTCGCTTAGCGATGCTTCACGAAAAGCGCGCCGGTACCCGTTCAACCGGTCAACTGCGGTTGCAACATGCGCAGAACCGGTCAGCAGGGCTATCTGACGGTGACCGCGATCCAGCAGCAGCCTCGTCAGTTGGTAAGCCCCATCTTCAGAATCACACCGCACCGAATCAGTAATTGGCTGGCTTAGGCGCCGGTCAAGTACCACCAGTGGTACGTTTAATTTGCGTGCCTGCTTGATATCATCCAGCTCATCGCGCGCTGGTACTAACAAAAGCCCATCAACTCGCTTCTCGAACAGGGCTTTCAGGTAACTTTCCTGTTTCTGGGGCGATTCATCCGTATTGCACAGGATGACATGATAGCCAGCGTTACTGGCCGCATCTTCCACACCGCGCGCCACCGTTGTCCAAAATGGGTTGGTCACATCCGTCAAAACCAGCGCCAGCATGCCTGTCTGCTTCCAGCGCAGGCTCTGTGAAAGTGTATTCGGCACATAGCCCAATTGGGCCACCGCTTCTTCGACCTTTTGGCGTGTTTCAGCGCTGATATATCCAGCCTTATTGATCACTCTCGAAACAGTAATGGGGGCAACCCCAGCAAGCTTGGCAACTTCTCGTATGGTTGTCATATATGGTACCGGTACCACAAATTGTAGCACAATTTATCCAATTTGTGCAAGCGGTGTGCGCGTCATCCCGGAGAATAAATCTGTTTACGAGGCAGCCTACGTCTCTTCGTGAGTGAGATGGTAAAAGTTTTCCGGCATGAGCGCTTGCGCGAAATAGACCCTGCACTCATCTCAAAAGAGCAAAGATTGCGCTGGCTTCCCAGTAAACTTTGCTTTTTGCACACTTGCCTGATATGTGATTCCGACAAATATGCAGGGCATTCACATTTTGGATTATTCCAGGAAAACCGATATCTTCCATCGCATTGCCGTTGTATCGATTATTGCTGTAACCACCCTGGCGATGCCCGCAAACCATGAGCACTGCATCGCCGCTGGCGCGAAAGAAAACTTAAACAAACCGCTTCATTTGGATAAACTGGTTGAAGCAATTTGCAAAATGTATAAAAAAATGCAAAAGCAGCAATCTGATTTTACTATTTGCAAATTAATATTTGAAAGCCCGATAACGGAAAATTATCAGGCTTTCACGAAGGCTAACACTGGATAACAATATGTTTTCAGGGTAGTGGGCCGGAAGTTGTCGTTTCACTGCCTGCAGATAAGGGTTGCAGTACCTCGGTCTCAACGCCTGGCATGGCAGGCAGTGCGGCGACAGTCCCGGTGGGCTGCAGCACAAAGGTAGTGCCCGTGATGCTAAAGAATGGCTGAAAAATAACTAGCCACCGTACAGTTTCAAAAATAGTTGCAAAACGAGACGCAAATTGAAGCCGCATTGACAAGTTTCTTTTCGATAAAGCGGAAACCGATCTGGAAAATGCACAAATCACGTCGATCT
>JBBRWF010000237.1:0-6903 GCA_038249405.1 Anaerolineales bacterium | reverse complement strand
CACTCTGGCAGGAAGTGCTGAAATCGTATAAACTGTCATGGCAGGTAGCCTCTGTCCGAATGGATTTTGTTCGCAAACTCTATCTTATCCGTTCAGTGGCTGCCTGTCTCTCAGCAATTTGTAATGGTGCAACTTTTTAGTTCTGAACCGTGCCGAAAATCGAGTACAGCGCCCATGTTAAGCCTCTTCGTTGCGCAGCTTCAACTGCGCAAGGGTCAAAACAACCAGGACAATCGCCATCAAAAGCGAGGCGGCCGCCGCCAACCCAAACAATTTCACCGGGCTGGAGAAGCCGTTACTGTAAATGTATTGCACCAGATACATGGTGGCGGTACCCGGACCGCCACCGGTAAAAGCGAAGACCACATCAAAGACTTGCACGGCGCGGATCAAGGACAAGACCAAGACCACCAACATGGTAGGCATGTGCAGTGGCAGAACAATTTTCAGGAACAATTGAAAATCCTCGGCCCCATCCATTCTGGCGGCTTCATATAATTCAGTAGGAATGGATTGCAAACCAGCCAAAAGGATCAGCGTATAAAACCCCATATTTGACCAGGTACTAATCATAATCACCCAGAAGCGCGCCCAACCAGGATCGGTCGTAAAGGGGACGGACGAATATCCCAAACTGGTTATGACACCGTTGAGTAAGCCGTTATCCTGCAAAATCCATTTCCAGATAAGCGCAACGACAACTGGCGAGAGCAAAACCGGGTAAAAATAAACGCTGCGGAAAAATCCACGCGCCTTAATTTTGCGATTCAAGATCAGCGCAGTGACAAGCGAAAACACAACCATGAAGCCAACTTGAAAAACAACAAATTGAACGGTGTTATAGGCAGAGCGCCAGAACAAATCTTCTGCGCAACTGCCAGGGTCGAGATAGTTTTTGCAGTCCAGTAGCCGGGTAAAGTTTTGCGTTCCTACCCAGGCGCGGTCAGGAAGAAAAAAATTGGGGTCGGCGGTAAATGCGTAGTTGAAATTGAGCAGCATTGGAAAAAGAATGAAAATGCCAAAGATCACCGGTGGTGAGACAATCATCCAGGTTACCTACTGCCATTTTGCATCTATCTCAAAATGTGCAGGCAGCAGCATAGCCGTCATATGCAATCGACATCGTGCCGGCCTCCATGAAACTTCAAGCCTCGTTTGCGCCTCCCCAATTATTTCCGGCAAACGTAATGTTACAACTGCATGCAAAAGCGCCGAAAAGCGCATCGCGCGTGGTTTCGTTGAATTCCATCTTGGGCAGGTTCAAGCGCAACAATTCTTGCGTCATCCAGAAAAGTCACATCCATCAGGGTGTGCATGCAATATGGAAAAAAATTTATGTTTGAATGATAAAGTTATCTCATCTCCAGACTTTTCATGGTGGTTAAATATGTTAATTCTATCCCCAAATGTAACTTTTATTTGACACCTGCATCAAAGGTATTAACATTCCGATTCTCATCTATCTTTTGGAGGCATAAAATGAAACTCAACGAATCAAATACTGACCGCATCATCCGCGCTGTTGCCGGTGTCGTGTTACTTTTCCTGGGCTTTGGCGGTACGTTGAGCGGCACGCTGGCCATTGTGGCGGACGTGGTTGGATTGATACTGCTGGTTACGGCTGCCCTCGGGTTCTGCCCGCTCTATGCTATTTTCAAGATCGGCACGCTCAAGAACTAATCCCTGAATCAAGGAGCAATGGGCACGGCAATGCTGCTGTGCCCTGTTTTTTTATGAATACTGACACCTTCTTCGAGAAATTACATCAATACCCACGCCCGGTGGTGGTTGATCTATGGGCGCCCTGGTGCGGACCATGCAAAATGGTCAAACCCATCTTGGAAAAATTGGCCAAGGAATATGCCGGGAAAGTCGATCTGTGGCAAATTAATGCCGATGAGAGCCAGGATTTGCTGCGCGAGCTCAAGGTGTATGGCATTCCAACACTAATCGTTTACCGCAATGGCAAAGAAACCCTGCGCCAGGTAGGCGCAAAACCTGCCGGCACGTTGAAAGTAATGTTTGAGACGCTCTCAACGGGCGGCGATCCTGCCCCGGCCGGGGTATCCAGTGTAGATCGTTTTATCCGCATGGGAGCCGGAATCGCTGTGGCTGGCATTGGATGGGTCAACCATTACAACTGGATCCTTTTTGTGATTGGTGGTGTGCTCATGTTCAGCGCCATCTACGACCGCTGTCCCATCTGGCGAGCATTGACTAATCAATTCAAGAAAATGACTGGCCAGGCCTAAGTTTCTATTCCGAAAACCCCGCCGGTGGAATGCCCAGCGCCTGGATCAACCGCGCCCAGTAATTGACCTGGGCTGCGGTGGATGTCAGAATCACCATCTCGCGCTCATCAAAACTGGCCTTGATTTGTGCGATGAAATCCGGATGGAACTTGAGCGGCGTTTGCGAAATTAACCGGGTATATTGAATGGCGAGACGCTCTCGCGCTGAAAAGCTGGCGCAGTTTTCCAGATCAAGTTGCCCCCGCAAGGCCAACACTTCATCCACGCGAATGCCGAGAGTCTGCTGCTCGTAGGAATTCATGTCAACGCAAAACGGGCAGGCTGCAGCAAAGGAAGCCGCCATGCGAACCAGCTTGAGCATCTGTTCATCCAGCTTGCCATCGTGATGGGCAACGAGCGACTCCAGCAGCCCGGACCCGAGTGCTGCTTTGGGATACAAGGCCAGGATACGTGCAGTGAGAATGGCCCGCCCGGTTATTTTCTCCGAGATCCAGATGCCCGGACGCAGCAAGGGCGAAATATTTCTTGGTGGTTCGATAAAAGCATTCATATTTTGACTCCTTTGATGAGTATTGTATCCGTAACAAGTGGAATAAATAAATTGATAACTGATGTCACTGAAACCTGGTAAGGTGATGGAATTTATTAGCTCCCGGCAAGGGACTGAAAAAGTTATTTTGGAGAAAACAATGAAAATCGCACTCGTTACCGATGATCACCAGACCATCTCAGCACATTTTGGACGCGCACAGTTCTATGAAGTCTTTACCATCGAAGCAGGCAAAGTGATTGCACGAGAAACCATTGTAAGATCCTTTCCGCAGGTTGTTGTCGTTGGTGGAGAGCATGCGCCGGATGAAGCGCATCACCACCATCACGATCACAACGCCATGATTGAGCCGATTGCTGACTGCCAGGCATTAATAACACGCGGCATGGGAAGAGGCGCACACACAAGCCTGCAAGAAAACGATATCCAGCCCATCATTACTGATATTCAAGATATTCAGGCAGCTGTGGATGCATATATTGCCGGAACGCTGGTGGACCATCCGGAACGGCTGCATTGATCGATAAATAAAGAATGAGGAAAATAATCTATGCCATTTTATGAATATCGCTGCACTGAATGTGGCGCTGAATTCGAAATGATGCTGCGCTTTTCCGAATCAGACCGCCGCCCTGCCTGTCCAAAATGCGAGAGCCCGCAAACTCAGAAAAAGCTTTCTACGGTTGCATCGTTTGGGGCAGCCTCTTCTGGTTCATCTGGCAGTTCCAGCGCCAGCTGCGGCCCTGCCCGCGGCGGGTTTTCCTGAGCAGGGTAACCTTTTGCGGCCGTGTGCCGCTTTCACAACCGTTCAGTGTTGATCAACGCGATTTACTACGAAAAAACGTCGCAGGAAATATCTGAAGGAGCTTTTATGGGAACTGCAACTGTCAAATGGATCGATGGAAAGCAATTTATTGGGATCGATTCGACCAGGCACTCGGTCGTTCTATCAACGCCTGATGAAGGTGTCGGGATCAAGCCCTCCGAACTGCTGCTTCTTGCGGTGGCTTCCTGTTCTGCCGTGGACGTGGTGGAGATTTTAGCCAAAAAACGCACACCGATTTCATCCCTGGAGATCAGCTCCAGTGGTGAGCAGGACCAGGATCCGCCCTGGACCTTTCGGAAAATCCGCCTGCACTATAAAATCGGCGGCAAGAATCTGACCGAAAAGTCCGTTGCCCAGGCCATCCAGCTCTCGGAAGAAAAATATTGCTCGGTGGCGGCTACAGTGCGGGCGACCGCTGAGATCATCACCACTTTCGAAATCCTTGGGCAAACAGACGGATCTTCGGATGCGCAGGAAAATATCACCAGCGATGCCCAGGTTGCCGTGGCTTAGGTCACTTGCCTGGATACAACACGCCCGAGGCGCTGGTATTCTAGAAGCTGAAGCAATGGCTCGAGAAGTCCGCATCCAGATCCATTATAAAGATTGCCGCGCATGCCGGCGATGTCTTGCAGGCCGGTCCTGCAAGGTACGTGCCATCCTGCGCATAGATCTCGATGAACCGCCATACATTGATGTTGAACGCTGTCTCGGCTGCCGGTTGTGCATCCCGGCCTGTCCCTTTCAGGCCATTACTGTGAGAAATAAGCCAGTCCAAATCTGATAGGTCCAAACGCTCATATGGATGATCGTGAAGTGATTTATGAAAAAAGTGGAGCCAGGGTTTTTGCCGGCTCCACTTTTTTAGTGTATCTTTCTGTTTGCAGGCTTTGTTACATCCATGCTGTGGGTTATCGTTAATTTCCAGTTATTAAAGGTGTAACGTATTTTTCCAGGGTTTCGCGGTTGATCTCACCGGTCCACATCAGGCGCACTGTGCCTGTGCGGTCGATCACATACGAGTTGGGTAAACTGCCATTCTTGAAAGCGTCCAACGCTTTTCCCTGCGGATCTAGCCAGACAGAAAATGGCATCTGGTACTCATCGGCGAACTTCTGCACCTGATCTTTGGGCTCCCCGGCTTCAATTGCCACGATTATCAGCCCATCTTTGGCATGCGCGTTATAAAAGGCCACCAGGGTGGGCATCTCGGCTTTGCAGGGCGGGCACCAGGTTGCCCAGTTATTGACCAGCACAACCTGGTTATGGAAATCCGCAAGAGATTCTGTGCTGCCCTTGATATTCTCCAGCGCCAGCGCAGGCGCCTGGTAATTGACTTCGATCGGGATGGTGGACAGGCCGGTCCCACCCCCGGCGCTGCCCACACTTGAACTTGATAATGCCATGAAGGCAACCACTGCCAGGAAAATGAAACCAAAACCGGCTAACACAGCCACGGTGGTGTTTCGTTTTTGCTTCTCTCGCTTCTGATGTAATACTGTCCGTTCTCCCATTGGGTTCAACCAGGTTAGTGCCGTTCCGTGCAGTAACTGTCATAAGCTGCCGCATCCAGCAATCCAATCTCTGCGCCGCTTTCGATTTGAATAAACCAGGAGCCGTACGGGTCGCTGTTAATGGCATCCGAACTGTTGGTCAAGGCTTCGTTGACCGCGACAATCTTGCCATTGACAGGGGCCAGCACATCGGATGTCGCCTTGACTGATTCCACCGACGCGATGGGGCTGCCAATTTCAATCGTATCGCCGACGCTTACCCTGATTTCCAGGAAAACGATGTCTGAGAGCTGGTTTTGGGCATAGTCGCTAATTCCGACCTTGCCGCTGGTTTCGTCAAACCACTCATCAGTTCTGGCATATTTGAGATTTGAAGGGGTATTGGACATGAATTTTCTCCACCTGCGATGCGCAGGTTATCAGTTCGCCATTGCGCGCATCAGTTCGGCCAGCAGGTTCTGTTCCGGAACTGCACCGATCACGGTGCCGGCTCCGGCATTGATGGTGGTTTGCGGCACGCCGCTGACGCCGAATTGGTTGGCCAACGCAGGGAATTCGGTAGCCTCCACGCCCTCGGCGCGGATCATCGCCGGGTTTTCCATCGCCATTCTATGGGCAAGGATGACCGCTTGCGGGCAATATGGGCAAGTTGGGGTAACAAAGACCTGGAAATGCACCGGCTTATCCAACTTTTGCAAAAATTCACGCGCCTGCTGGCTCAACCCGGAATCACGTCCGGAGACCAGCAAAATGTCATTGATCAGGGTGCTGAATTCATGCCCGGAGGGAATGCCGGAATACTGAATGCCGAAATCCATGATCTGGCCGCCATTTTGGGCGGCGATGACAATGCCGGGCGCGCGATCGACATTGAACTTCCGGGCCACATCGGCGTCGTCTTGAAGATCATAGATGCTTATTCCGAGCCGGGTATCGAGTGCCACCACTTCATCGAGAAGCAGGCGGGTGTCATTGCAGAGATCGCACTGATCCTTTGATGCGAAAAAAAGGATTTGAACAGGCTCTTTAATTTGTCCAAAAATTTGCTTGATCTGAGCGGTGATTTCTTCGTTGAGAAGCTTTTCCATGATTTACTCCTAAAGTTGATTTTGTCGAATCAATGCAAATACAGCTACTGCGAAATTGGTTCGACCACCTTGGTGGTCACATCAAACGTGGGCGGGTTTTCGAGATGTTTCTTGACCGCGCACAACTCGGCCGAGCGGATGAGCGAATCGCGGTATTTTTCGGGGAAGGTCGACGGAACCTGGATCTCCAGGTCAATCTTCTGGATCATGCCGCCAAAACCGCTGTGGATGCGCTGCACAATGCGGATGCCATCAGTGGGCAGACCACGCTGCTGGCAGAAGCCAAGCACATAGATGCCCGCGCAGGTGCCAATGGATGACAGGAATACTGCAAAGGGCGTCGGGGCGCTGGCGGCCGGGGGCTGGTCGGTGGCAACGGTGAATTGTCCAAAATGGGCGTCTACGCGTGAGCCGCCGGGGAAGTCGATGATCATTTCCATGTTTATGCTCCTGAATGTTTCGCCTGGTTTATATATTCTTTGATGCGTGTGTCCTAAAAAAGTTACATAGTTTCTTTGATCGCTCAATAAAAATAAAAAGAGTGCGACCCTGTCTGGTCGCACTCTTTGAAAATCCTGTCACCGTAAAATCTATTCTATGGTTGTGCTGCCTGGCGTGCCTGCAGCCAGGTTCGCAAAGCGGTAATGTCGAAAGTGTCGCTTTCCAGGTCCTT
>JBBRWF010000236.1:0-6908 GCA_038249405.1 Anaerolineales bacterium | reverse complement strand
GAACCACGTTGCCCATCAGCACTTCGACGATCTCTTCCTTATTTTGCAAACCGCCGCGATCAACCGCGGCGCGGATGGCGATGGCCCCCAAACGAGGGGCGGGGATACCGCTCAACGCGCCCTGGAATTTGCCAATGGGTGTGCGCGCTGCGCTCAGGATGACGGGTTCAGTCTCTTTGCTCATCGTGGCTCCTGGTTTAAATTTTTGTCTGGTGGCATATTATAAAGCCAATGACGTTGGGTATTGGGTGATCCGTTAACGGCTACGGGGAATTTAACGGGTTTCACTGATTGCGCTGATTTTGGGTGCGGGTAGTACGTGGAGAGGGGGCATAACAAGGCACAATTATGCACAAAAACGCACAAAAACGCACAATTTTTTTAATTTATTTTTGTGTATCAGTCTGTTCTGAGGGCGAAGGCGGCTCTACGAAGGTAAATTATGTGGTTTTCAAGGTGCCGAGAATAAATAGAATGCAAGTTCTATCTTGGAAATTTTACCACACGGAGGCAGCGGTGATAAGACATGGATGTGTAATGCACAGGGCGTTTGGGATGAGATTTATTTGCATCTGCCGCCGTTATGGATTAGAATTTTTGCCATGACAGACAATCCTTCTCTTTACGAACTGATGGGCGGCGAAGCCGGGCTGAGGGCGCTGGTCAAGCGCTTTTATGACATTATGGACAGCGCGCCGGAAACCGCCAAAATTCGCTCTTTGCACCTTACCAGCCTGGACAATGCCCGAGAAAAGCTGTTCATGTTCCTTTCGGGCTGGTCGGGCGGGCCGCCTTTATACATGGAAAAGATCGGGCAGCCGAGATTGCGGCTGCGCCACCTGCCTTTTCTGATCGGCGACCAGGAACGCAACGAGTGGTTGTGGTGCATGGGAAAAGCGCTTGATGAAACATCCATCCCAGGCGAAACGATCGAGATGCTTAAAGAACGCTTTGGGCAAATTGCAGACAATATGCGCAACAGGCCGATTGGGCTCTAGGCTCGACGCTCCAGCCATTTGAGGGCTTCGCGGGCGCTGAGCGGTTGGAGCGGGGTTTGCGCCACAAAATCGCGGACTGCCTGAGCATCCACGCGCGAATACTGCCGAAGCGCTCAACCGATGGCTTTGTTGATAAAAAACTCCTTCGAGGCCAGGTTTTCGCGGATGATGTCACACAGCAGGGGGAAGTCGGTGTTCTTTTTGTAGCCAAGCTGGAACAAAATGCAGGTGCGCCGCAGCCAGAAATTTTCAGACTTTTGCCATTCAGCCAATTTTTCCGCACACACTTGCGGGTAACGCTGGAAATGCGCACCCACCACACCGGCTGCCAGCGTATCAACGGTATCCCACCAGGATTTGGTGACGAGTAGATCTTCGAGGGTGAGGATGAAACCGGCGGGCAGCTTTTTCTCTAATTTACTCAGCAAGCCCAGCGCCGCATACTGATATTCCCGTTCGGGCAGATCCCACAGACCGTGCACAAGCGGGTCAAGTTCTTGCAACGCAGGCAAACCGTGCGCGGCGTAGAATTTTTTTTTGAAGGAGCGCGCTTTCCGGGGTTTTGATGCCGAGGTAGCGGAACTGGTTGCGCATATAGGCGGCCATCGGCCCGGCCTGTTCAGGGTGGGCGTTTTGTTCAAACAGGTTTTTCAGCGACTGGACATAGGCATGCACGGCGCATCTCCTGAAAATTACGGGACAGGTTCGGGGGTCGCCAGGTCATCCGGCATGGCAAATAAAGCCTGCCAGCTGCCATCCTGCATGTCTTTGATGACAGAGTTGGTAGTCAGCATGCTGACCCAGGTGCGGCCGGGTTTGAGCGGGAAAGGCTGTTTGTCTGCGCCGGTAAAGTGCAGTGGACGTAATAAGCCACTGGCTTGCTCCCAGGCGCGGTTGTTGGTCGACCAGCGGATTTTGTACATTTGCCCATCGCGGAAAAGGAAGGCGTAGCCTTCCAGGCCGCAGCACAGCGCAATATCGTACTGCCCATGACGGAAAACATCATAATTCGCCATAATGACGATCACGTTTTCAAAAGACAGCTGGCGGCCCGTCAGGCGGTCGGTATCCGCGTGGAAAATTCCCAGGCCGTCGCCATCGTCAGTCTGACGCAGGTAAGACCCCGAAATTGGGTCATACTGCCAGAAGGCCTGTGAAAAGGCGTGGAAATAGGTCCACAACGAGCTGGCGGGCAATCCACCGGCAGGAGGGAGCGGGTCGAACAAATGCCCGGAGTAGTTGACCGGCTGCCGGGCGATCTTACTCTTTTGGGCCAATTCTTTAAGGCGGTGGATATCCAGCAGGGCGGTATTGGGGCTTTGACCAGGCTGTTCGCCAAAGATAATCTCGCAGCCCTGCAACTGCTCACGGATGCCGCTGCCGGCGCTGGCATAGATCAAACAGCCAGCGGGGTACATGCGCACAAAGTCGTTATAGGTGAGGCGGCCGGAACGGATGGGCCCAACGTAGGTGCGCTCGGGAGCAATTTCAGAAACGGCATAGGTGGGTGGGGGCGGGTTGACCAGCACCAGACCGGCATCGCAGGAAGTATCCGTACTGGTCAGGCTGAAAGGCCGGGTGCGCCCGGTTTGCGGGTCGGCATCGCTATCCTGATCGTCATACCCGACATTGGGCGGGCTGAACTGAAAGGCAGCGGTAAGGCCAAACTGGAGGATGTAGTCAGGGCCGGGTTTAAGGGTACTGGCATCAAAGGCGTAAAACCCGTTGGCATCCGTGCTGGTGCTGGCGATTTTTTTCCCGGAAGCGGCTTCCAGAAGGTCAACACAAATTCCGCCCAAACCGGCTTCCCAGGAATTCTGAACGCCATCCCTGTTTTCATCCAGCCAGACACGGTTGCCAAACCAGGCCCCGGTGGGCTGGAAGATGGTTGTGTTGAGCGGGCAGCCGCCGCTGGCATTGGAGATACGGCGCGGCAGGGTGCCGTAGAACACGCTCATAAAGCGCGTGGTGCCTTCTCCGATGAACATCTCATAGATCCAGGGCGCAAAACTCAGCCCGGCCTGCGGGCGGGCGGTGGGCGGCATGTTGCTGATCGAGACTAGCACGGCCGGAAGTTGCAGCAGGGACGGGTCTTCAACAGGCAGGCCGGTCAGCGGGCTGACCCCGGCAGCAAATTGCTCAAGATCCGGGCCGGAGGGCGAAAAAACCAGCCGGGGCTGCGGAGAAGGGACAGGGGTGGAGGTTAAGGTCACCAACGGAGTGGGTGGCGAAGTTGGCGAACCGGTGCTTAAAGGAGCAGGGGAGTGGGTCGGGCTGGCGGGGGCAGGAATTACAGGCCCGGCGCAGGAGGATAGAAGCAAAAGGCTGACAAGGCCAGGCAGAAGAAACCCAGTCATGTGCCCGTAAAACAAATGCTTAATCAAAGGAGGTGTGTGTGCTTGCATGGCAATATTAGAGGTTATTTTCCCCAGGCATGCGCAACACGCCGGTAAGTATCCGACAGTTCTTCGGGCAGGATGCGGACTTCGCCCACAGTGGACATGAAGTTGGTGTCGCCGTTCCAACGCGGGACAATATGAAAATGAACGTGCCCGGGCACGCCCGCCCCGGCGGCCTCACCGATATTGGCGCCCAGGTTAAAAGCTTGCGGATTGTAGATTTTGCGCAGGGTGGACATGCAGTGTGTGGAGAGTTCCATAATCTCGGCGCGGGTGGGCGGGTCAAGCTCTTCCAGGTTGGCGCAGTGGGCGAGGGGTGCGACCATGACATGCCCGCTGGTATAGGGGAACTTGTTCAAAATGACAAAGGCGCGTTCGCCGCGCATAACGACGAGGTTGTCATTGCTGTCACTTTTGGCAAGCGCATTGCAAAAAACACAGCCGTCTTCCGTGGTGGCCTTGGTGATGTACTTCATACGCCAGGATGCCCAGAGTCGTTTCATGGTTACCCATATCCTTAAGAAATTCAATTTTCGTGGAATACTGGTTGGTGATCTCAAAATACACAGGTCAAACCCTGGGCCCCACGGAGCGCGCAGGGCTCGCAGAGAAAAATTTGGAGAAAACCGGTGTTCTCCGCGGTGGGGGGGTTCTTGAGAAAAAATATATCCAAACACTTCAAGATGTTGACACAACTATTCAATGAAGGTATGCTACTCTATTGTACTTCCAAAATTATTCTAAAAAATATCCCAAAAACTCAATGAGCCAGATCGCATTATTTGACACCCCGCGTTTCTCCGTCACCGATTTCACCCGGCGCGTACGCCGCCTTTTGGAAGGCGACCAGGCGCTTTCGGATGCGTGGGTGCAGGGAGAGATATCCAATTTTACCCGCGCAGGCTCCGGGCATTTGTATTTCACGTTGAAAGACGCCGGAGCAGCGCTGCGCTGCGTGATGTGGAAAGGTGACGCGCTGCGCGTACGCGGCATGCCGCTGCAAGACGGCCTATCGGTGGAAGTGCACGGTAAAATCGGGGTTTACGAAATCAGCGGGCAGTACCAGTTGATCATCGATATCCTGCGCCCGGCGGGCGAGGGTGCGCTGTATGCCGAGTTTATGCGCCTGAAGGCTTTGCTGGAAGCGCAGGGACTGTTTGACCCACTGCGCAAAAGACCTCTGCCCAACTTTCCACGGGTGATTGGCATCATCACCTCACCCACAGGGGCAGCCCTGCGCGATATGCTGAATGTATTGCGGCGGCGACTGCCACTGGTGGAAGTGGTGCTGGCGGCGACCCAGGTTCAGGGCAACGAAGCGCCTGTCGGAATTGTGCAGGCTTTGCAAAAGCTGAATACGCTGGTCAGGCCGGATGTGATCCTGCTGGCACGCGGCGGCGGTTCCATTGAGGACCTGTGGGCGTTTAACGATGAACGAGTGGTGCGCGCGGTGGCGGCATCAGAAGCGCCGGTCATCACGGGAGTGGGGCATGAAACCGATTTCACGCTGGTGGACTTTGCTTCCGATCTACGCGCGCCCACCCCGACTGCTGCGGCTGAACTGGCTACGCCAATTACCGTGCTGGACCTGGACGGCGCGCTGCAATTAGACCGGCAGCGCCTGCAAGATGCGCTTACGCGCCAGATTGATGAGCGCCGCGCCGAACTGGAATTAATGAACAGCGGGCTGCGTTTTTATTCGCCAGCACGCCGATTGCAGAATGAAAACCAACGATTGGATGAGCTTGTACGGCGCGTGACTCGCGCGCAAGCGCAGCGCATTACGCTGCAATCCGTGCACCTGGCAGGGGTCAGTCGCAGGTTAGAGTCACTCAGCCCACTGGCTGTTTTGCGACGCGGGTATGCCGTGATAACGAACATGGAAGATGGAAAAGTGATCCAGGATGCCAGCCAGGCCCCGGTTGGCGCCGAACTACACGCCCGCCTGGCCAAAGGCATGCTGAATGTAAAGGTTCAGAAATCATTTTCACAGGAGGCGTAATGTCCCCAACACCTAAGAGTAAGAGTGTGCAAGAATTAACCTACGAAGCGGCGTTTACCGAATTGGAAGCCATTGTAGCTGCGTTGGAAAGCGAAGGCCGTTCGCTGGATGAGTCGCTTAACCTGTATGAACGCGGGCAGGTGCTTTCCGCGCATTGCGCGGCTCTGCTCGAAAAAGCGGAGCTGAAAGTCCGCCAGCTGAGTGGCGACGAACTGACAGATTTCGAAGGCCAGGCCTGACATGCCTTTTTCTGGAATACTGGAGAATCATTCCCTGTTAACAGCCATGTTAGCCTGGTTGATGGCCCAAATCCTGAAGCCGCCCGTGGAATATTTGCGGAAAGGCAAATGGAATTGGGGCTACCTGGTGAGTGCGGGCGGCATGCCCAGCTCACATTCATCCCTGATGGTCGGAGCTACGGTAGGAATTGGCCTGCACCAGGGTTTCGATTCTGCGCTTTTTGCCCTGGCAATTGCCATGACCTTGATCGTGGTCTATGATGCGGCCGGGGTACGGCGCGAGGCAGGTCGTCACGCTGAAAAAATCAACATTTTGATGAACGAATTGCTCAATGGTCATCCAATTTCTGACAAAGCGCTGCGCGAAGTATTGGGACATACGCCGATGGAAGTCACCGGCGGCGTATTCCTGGGCCTTACTGTTGGAATTTTATACTGGAAGTTTATTGGCTGAGGCGCAAGCCCCCGGCCTGTGAATTTCGACCCCATCCACCGGGATGGGATTTTCCCAACCCAAAAGGAGTAAATTACCATGGAAGAACTCTATACGCTCGTTGTGAAGAAGACCGGCCTGCCCAATGAACAGGCCAAAATGGCGGTGGATACCGTCATCGACTTCATTAAGAAGAAACTGCCAGCGCCGGTTGCTGCTCAAATTGACGCAGTACTGGGCGGCGGCGATATGGGCGCTGCGGCAGGCATGCTGGGCGGCATGTTCGGCAAGAAGTAAACGCAAGCGAAATATTCAGCCTCCCCAGACGGGGAGGCTGTTTTTTTATGGTCTGGAACAAAAACCTACTTTTAGCGTCTGTTTGATATAAAGAGGAAGCAGCCCATGAAAAAGTTATTTGCTTTGTTGATCATCCTGTTGGCAGCCTGTGGGCCGTTGATACCGGCGCCTGGCATTGAGCCCACGCGCGCACCCGCCAGCTGGCCAACCATCCCAGAGCCTGCAACTAGCCCACTGCCGACCGAAGCACTGCCAGCACTGCCTACGCCCATCAGCGGCGGGGGCTATCCGGCGGCGGTTTTTCTGGCGCAGGCAGAGCTTGCCGCGCGGCTCAACCTTCCGGCGGCGCAGATCGTGGTGAAGGAGATCAATCCAACAGACTGGCCGGATGCCTGCCTGGGCGCTGCCACGGCAGGCCAGATGTGCGCCCAGGTGATCACGCCTGGCTATGAGATTGTTTTCATGGTGGGCGAGGCGCAATATATTTACCACACAGATGCGGATGGTAAACACCTGCTGCAAGTGGGCAAGCCGGGCCCG
>JBBRWF010000235.1:0-6912 GCA_038249405.1 Anaerolineales bacterium | reverse complement strand
TGGGTGACCACAGTGACGGTATGTCATCAAGCGTGGCGAATTCAAAGCGCGGGTGGCTGACCCGAAACGCCTCGATTGCGGTTGGGTAGTAGGCGTACTCTTGGCTTTCATCCTCCAGCGGAATGTCTGACGGCTCTGCATGATTGGCGGGGCCATTGACTGCCAAAATCATGCTGTCATACATAAGGAAGGGGATATCTCCTCGGCGTGCGTCAAAGCCATCCAGGACAACATACACCTCAGACACTCTCACCATTGAAAACAAGTTGCCGTAAAGTTGCCGTAACGTCTCATCCCCATAGGTACTGAAGCGCCCGCTGGCAACCACGCTCTCGGTTTCACTGCGTCGATTCTGGCCACTGAGTTGTCGCACACTGGGAATGAGCGAAATTGTTCTGGCGTTGTGGTAAATGCCTTCAAAAGCCGCCTCAAGTTTCGCCACCATAGGCGCCATTTTTGCACTTCGTTGCTCAGCAAGCAGGATGGCGTGCCCATTCCCCTCCCTTCCCCCGTCCAGACCGGCCTGGGTGAACACTTGCCCGAACTGAGCGGTGATTGGCAGCTGCAATTTCGTCAATCCGGCGGCTACGCCGGACTTTCCCGCACCCTTGAAATTTCCACAACCGGCGCCATGAATATTGATGACGGTCGCTCCGCTCAGAAAAAGACCGCCCAGCTTACCCCCGAAAAACTGGCTGAATTGACCCGCCTGGTAGGTTATGCCACCTTCAAGCGCCCCCCCCAACCCCCTGGCTGCGCCGACTGCTTCCTCTACAACCTGCAGCTCACCACCTCGGCTGGCGTCTACCTCGTCCAGGTGGATGAAGTCTCCCTCTCCGACTCCGGCCTGCAAGATCTGGTCGATTTCCTTCTCACAGCAATGCAGGAAAACGGTGGTTGATTAATTTGTGCACATCAGAAAACTGTAAAATCATCGCCCCCGCCTCGGCTTCACCCTGCCCCTGATCCCCCACACCATCAACGCCAACGGCACCAGCGCAGCCGACCCGCAAATAGGCGCTGATGAACGCGGTGACTGTGTTGGGGCCGCAGTTGCCGGTTCTGGCGTACTGCTCGGCGCCGCTTGGGGCATAATGGTCGCTGCCGGTTCCGGCGTCGCGCTGGCAGGCTTTCCCAGGAATATCCCCGCCTCTCCATACGTCCCCGGGTAGCTCACCGCCTGCAGCCGCTCCCCCATCACCTTGAACACAAACTCAATTTGCCCTCGGATTGGGTCGACCATGCTCAGTTTCAGCGTGCCGTCCCCGTTATCCACCCACGCACCTGGCAATATCACCGCCGCCTCATTTTCGTACCGGGTTTCCAACCCCGCCCAATGACCGGGGTTCAATGTGAACACCAGCACCGCCTTTTTAGCATTGCTAAAAATGATCGTATCGCTTTGATACACCCCGCTGATCACCGCCGCGTCAAAGGCTGGCACGATCGTCGCCGTCGGTGGGATCGCTGTCGGAGTCTGGGTCAGCCAGGGGAAATCGAACCCGCCTGTCGTCTGCGTCATCCCATCCGGGAACATGTAGTGGATATTCGTGGCAATTTCCTGTACCTTTGGGTCGTTTGGAGCCAGTTTCAGCGCCGTATGGATCTCTTCCAATCCACGGTAACTGTCTGCACTCGGCCCCTTTCCCCACGCATCCCAGTACGAACGGTTGATCAGCAGGTCCGCAAAACCTGCGTGCCACTGGGCATCCTCCGGCTTGAGTGCCAGGCACTTTTCATAAGCCTCGATACTCAGCTGGTACAGTTCCTCGCCTCCAGCGTCTTCGCGGTAGCCCTTGTTCATCAGAAAGATCTGTTTGTAAGATTTTGCCAGCTGTCCCCACCTCTCGCCGTCATTCGGATACTGCCTTGCATTCTCGCGCGCCGTCAGCACCTGGTTCCATGCTGCCGGTGAAACCAGCCCGAATTCCATATTTTGCACTGCATTATCTGGCCCCGGTTCAAAATCTTCAAAATGCCAGCGCGCCTCATTGCCCTCAAAAGTAACCCCTGGCGTGCTAGTCGCCCAGCCGATCTGGTAATCCATCACAACATTCTGATTATTGGCCGGGTATGGCAGCCGCAGGATGATATCAGCGCTGCCAATCGTGCCTTTCCACCCCGCGCCCGTTTCCAGAATATAGTAAAAGGCAGTATAGGGCGGGTACCCAGTTCCTTGCAGCGTATAAGAAACCTGTATAGCCGTAACCTTCCCTGCTGGAAAAGTAATATCAAATTCAGCCCACGGCAGGTTCTCGCTTCCATACTTCGCATCCGGGTAATTCGCCTTTCGGAATGCCACCCGCTTTCCATTCACCTTGATCACAATATTGACGATCTCCGGGTAATCCCCGCGCCCACTTTGCGCAGAAATCGGGAATCGCACCGCCATGCTTTCATCCGCGCCCCCCAGGTTTTCCATCCTGAAATCCGCCGTGACAATTGCTTTTCCCAGGCTTCCCGGCGTAATATCCTTCTGCACATCCACCACCACTGTTTCAGCCGCCATCCGCACCTGCGTGTTTTCCGTTTCCGGCAGCGGGTTCGACCCCGGAGGAAAATACGGTGGCGCCACATCCGCCAGCACGCTGGAAGGAAAAGCAAACAGGAGGACAAGCAGTAAACTTAAAAATAATCGTTTCATGGTTCCACCTTCGAATTGTGATTTGAGAAAGGTTTATCCCTGGATCTACACCTCGATCATACTACTTAAAGTGCTTTTCTAATCCAATCAAAGCGCTTCCATCAGGGCTTTCTCAAAGTTGTTTTAACGCTCGTTGTTTCGGCGTTCTTTGCTGAAACAACCCGGCCCCATATCTTTGCAACATTGTCCCGGTTGCTCCTGCTGGGAACAAGCGTTCCCCAGCCCGCGCCCTAATCCGCCCTAATCCGCGAAAATCTGCGGTACCATTTTCACCACCCCAAAAAAGCAACTTTCTGCCTCGCTTCGCATCTGATAAAATGAATAATCTTACACAAAGAGGCTCACATTGACACTTAATCTTAGCGGTTTCTCCCCCATATCATCCTCCACTCCCGGCAAGCACGTAAAAGTGCTGGTCCTCGGTTCCGGCCCTGCCGGCTTGACCGCCGCCCTGTATGCCGCACGCGCCGAACTCGCCCCGCTGGTCCTCACCGGCATGGAACTCGGCGGGCAGGCTGCCCTCACCCACACCATCGAAAATTATCCTGGCTTTCCAGATGGCGTCGGCGGCTCCGAACTCGGCGAACTCTTTCAAAAACAGGCCGAACGCTTTGGCGCAACCGTCGAATTTGACACCGCCGCCAGCGTCGATCTCTCGCAGCGTCCCTTCAAGGTTGTCACAGAAAATACCCAATACCTTGCGGATACCCTCATCGTCTCCACGGGTGCCCGTCCCAATCACCTCGATATCCCCGGCGAAGTTGAAATGACAGGCAAAGGCGTTTCTTATTGCGCCACCTGTGACGGTTGGTTTTTCAAAGAGAAAAAAGTTGTCGTGGTTGGTGGCGGCGATAGCGCCCTCGAAGAAGGTCTGTTCCTCACCCGCTTCGCTTCCTCCGTCACCATCATTCACCGCCGTGACAGTCTCCGTGCTGGCAAAGTCCTGCAGAACCGCGCATTTAACGACCCCAAAGTCAACTTTGTTTGGAATTCAGTCGTCACTGAAGTACAGGGCACCCAAAAAGTGACCTCGCTCAAACTCAAAAACACCGTCACTGGCAAAGAATCGCTTATGGACGCGGACGGCCTATTCATTTTTATTGGTCACACCCCCAATACCCAAATGTTCAAAGACCAGTTGGAGATGGATGAGCTTGGTTACATCAACACCAATCATTACATGGAAACAAACGTCCCCGGCGTGTTTGTCGCGGGCGAAGTTTCCGACTCGCATTTCCGTCAGGTCATTACCTCAGCGGGCATGGGTGCCTCAGCCGCCATCCAGGCCACCCACTTTCTCGAAAAAGAGATTGTGAGCGCCTAAATGTCAGCTTTACATGTGCGCATGGTTCTTTATTTAGGTCAGCTGCAAAAGTGGACTTCTGTCTTATACCCGGAATGTCCATTTTTGATTACAATCCGGTGGTAGTTTTGTGACAATCTACCCTGCAATTGTCTGGTTTGTTGATATAAAATCCACCTGTTTCCGAAGGATTGAGCGGTTTTTGGAAACTCGGAATATCTAAAAGTTGACACGGAGGAGCAATGGCTAAAGTATCTATTATCGGTGCCGGCATGACTGGCGCCACCACCGCCCACTGGCTGGCGGAGCGTGAACTGGCAGATGTGGTTCTGGTCGATGTGCTCGAAGGCATGCCGCAGGGCAAAGCCCTCGATCTGTTTGAAGCAATGCCTATTATTGGCAAAGATGTCAAGATTGTTGGCTCGAATGATTATGAGTCCACCAAAGGCTCAGACATTATCGTCATCACTGCTGGCCTCCCGCGCAAACCTGGCATGAGCCGGGATGATCTTCTGACTGCCAATGCTGCCATCGTTGGAAAAGCCACCACTGAAACCCTCAAGTACTCACCAGATGCCATCTTCGTTGTCCTGACCAACCCGCTGGACACCATGGCGTATCTGACCATGAAGGTCGGCAACATCCCCGCCCACCGTGTCATTGGCCAGGCCGGCATCCTTGATTCAGCCCGCATGCGCGCCTTCGTCGCCATGGAAACCGGCGTAAGCGTCGAAAATATCGACTGCTATGTCCTGGGTGGTCATGGTGATGAAATGGTGCCTCTCACGCGCCATTCCAACATTGCTGGCATCCCGCTCTCCGACTACATGGCCGCCGACAAATTAGAAGCCATCGTTAATCGCACCCGCAAAGGCGGCGCCGAAATCGTCAACCTCCTTAAAACTGGCTCGGCCTTCTACGCTCCCTCCGCTGCCATTGCCCAGATGGTCGAAGCCATCCTCAAGGACAAGCACCTCATCGTTCCCTGCGCCGTTTACATGCAGGGTGAATATGGTTTGACCGATATGTTCTTCGGCGTTCCCGTCCAGCTTGGGCGCAAAGGCGTTGAGCGCATCATCGAGTACAAACTGAACGAAGAAGAAACAGCTGTTTTCAACAAGTCCGCGATTTCCGTCAAAGAAACCATCAACGCCTTAAACAGTCTGGTCAAACTGTAAAAACTAACAGAGACAATTTTCTCATTGTCCCTGTTTTAATGCCAAAGAGGAGCGTAAAAAATGATTTTGCACGATAAGCTTGCTGAACAACTTCCCGCGTGGCGTGAGCGCTACAAGCTTTTAGCCAAAGAGAATGCTGAAATAGTGATAGACAAGGTCACGATTGGACAGATTGTCGGCGGCATGCGCGACATCAAATCCCTGGTGACTGATATTTCCTTTGTCGACCCGGCGGAAGGCATTCGCCTCCGTGGCATGTCGATCCCCGAAGTCTTAAAAGCCCTGCCCAGGCCGCGTAGCGCCAAAATGCCCTATGTCGGCGGGCTGTATTATCTCTTAATGGTTGGTACCCTTCCCACCCGTGAACAGGCCCTGGAAGTTGAAGCCGCCTGGGCCAGCCGCGCGGACGTACCCGACTACGTCTATAAGATGATCAAGTCCATGCCCAAAGAAACGCATCCCATGACGCTGCTCTCGCAGGCCGTCCTGGCGCTGCAGAACGGCTCGGCTTTTGCGAAAAAGTATCACGAAGGCATGAAGAAGGATGTTTATTGGCAGCCTGCTCTCGAAGACAGCCTCAACCTGACCGCCAAACTGCCGGTCATAGCCGCCTTCATCTATCGCATGAAGTATTTTGGCGAAACCAAAAAACCAAAATACAGCGCCCGCCTCGATTACGGCGCAAACTTTGCCAACATGATGGGCGTCGCCGACAAAAAAGGCTATGCCGATCTCGCCCGCCTCTATTTTATTATTCACAGCGACCACGAATCCGGCAACGTCTCGGCCCACACCATGCATCTGGTTGGTTCCGCGCTTTCCGACCCCTACCTGTCCTTCTCAGCCTCGTTGAACGGCCTCGCCGGTCCCCTGCATGGCCTCGCCAATCAAGAATGCCTTGGCTGGCTGTTGGATGTCCATAAAAAGTTCGGCGGCGTTCCCTCGCGTGAAGACCTTTACAAGTTCGCCTGGGACACCCTCAGCAGCGGCAAAGTCATCCCCGGTTACGGTCACGCCGTTCTTCGCGTACCCGATCCCCGCTTTACCGCGCAAATGAACTTCGCCAAGCAACTCTTCCCCCAGGACGAACTCGTCCGCCTCGCCGATCTGGTCTTCGATGTGGTACCAGCCGTTCTCAAGGAACAGGGCAAAGCCAAGAACCCCGCCCCCAACGTGGATGCCATCTCCGGCACCCTCCAGTACTACTACGGCGTCCGAAATTTTGACTTCTACACCGTCCTCTTTGGCATTGGTCGCGCCCTCGGCGTCACCCCCAATTACGTCTGGGCCCGTGCTCTCGGTCAGCCCATCGAACGGCCAAAGTCCCTCTCCACCAAAATGCTTGAAGACGCCGTCAAAGCCGCCAACGCCTGAAACGTTTGATTTTCACAAAACCAAAACGCATTTACTCCTGGTCACTTCATAGCAGTGAAAATCATCCTGCCATTGGCCTCGCAGCCAATGACAATCGTATTGCGTAGCATGCCCCGCCCGTGGAGTTTCGCCGGTCTTTGGCGGCCTGCATTTGGCACAAAACTCCACATAAAAATCGTTTGTCTCCCCCTTCCGATTTTGACCAAAGGTCGGGGCCCGGGGGTTCTTTCACTCCGCATGTTCCTGGCAGAGCTGGTTAATAACGGGCAAAGTAACACATCGTGAGTACCAAAAAACAGTGCGCCGTTAGGTGCGCTGTTTTTTGCCTCAAAAAGTCCTGTGAGCCTGCTGGTATCGTTCCAGGTCAGGGGTTGGGTTGTCAGACTCATGCGTCATCAGCGGCGACGAAATTA
>JBBRWF010000234.1:0-6944 GCA_038249405.1 Anaerolineales bacterium | reverse complement strand
TCTTTGGAAGGCTGCAAGCGCCACATCATACTTTCCTGCGTAGAAATCCACAACCCCACGATTATATTCATCCACAGGTTGGCCTGCATCCACCAACCCGAGCAAGGCTGAATACGCGTCATAATATGTTTGATAATTTTCAGACGCATGACGCCAGCGATCATAGCCCTCATCCGGGCGGCCCAACGCAATTAGCGCTCTGCCTGCAAACAGGTCCATCTGGGCTCGCAGGTAATCATCCGCAGCCGCATCATAAATGTCATTGTAAATCTTTAGCGCCGAGGCTGGATCGCCCGCGCTCATAAAAGTATTGGCAATTTTTATTTGCATGCCGGTAGGATTTTGTTGTCCATCGGCTTTTTCTGCCAGCTGATAAGCTGTTTGGGCGCTGCCTATATCGCTAACAGCTGTAAATGCATCGCCAAGTTTTTCTTGCACGTAAGAATCCAGGCGGCCCGGGCGGGCAGTTAGATAGTTTTGATACGAATCAGCGGATTCTTTGTATCTTTCGAGTGTAAAGTTGATTTCTCCTAACAAAAACCAGCCATTTGCGCTGTATTCCGTATTCGGATAATTCTGTGTTAATAAACGTAAATTTTCCAGGGCGGCTGGGATATTACCAGCCAAATAATCGGCTTTGCCCAGCCCCCATAATGCCTCAGCACGCACAGTATCGTCAGTGTTGGAGGCAAGTACCATCTGAAATTCCAAACGAGCTTGCGGATAGTTACCGTCAAGGATGGCATTGTCACCGGCGCGAACGCGAGTGGCTGGAAGCGGTGTTGCGGTTGGCAAGGGTGTGGGCGTGATGGTGTTGGTTGGTTGAATGGTTGGAGTTGGTGATGGTCCGGCTGTCAGTTTGGCAAGAGGCGATGCGAATTGTGGCAATGTACAGGCTGTCAAAAACAATATGCACAACAGAATCAATAAAGTGAAATGTTTCATAAAGTGCTTATAATGCGGAATTTTTGGTGTGTCAAGCCAATTAGACCGGCAGAGGAGAATTAAGAAGGAATTACTTTACAATCAATGCTGCGCGTGATAAACTTCGCGCGCAAATACAGGCGCTCTCAGTTGAGAGCGCCATTTCATGTGAGTGCCATGCGAACCATATTTTGGGATTACGACACGAATAAAGTAATGATGATTGACCAACGTCTTCTTCCTGGGACGTTTATCTTGCTTAAGAATGAGAGCTACACCGACATCGCCAGTTCAATCAGCGATATGGCAATTCGGGGTGCGCCTGCGATTGGAGTTGCGGCGGCATTTGGCGTTGCTCTCGCCGCACGAGAATCTCATGCAAAAACTCTAAGGGATCTCGCGGTCGAGCTGGTCTCTGCTGGCAATATTTTGAAAGCCTCCCGCCCAACCGCTGTCAACCTGGGCTGGGCTGTTGATAAACTTTTAGCGTTTGCCGCAAGCTTTGCGGGCTCTGCTGATGATGTACGGCAAGCCTTGCTGACTGAAGCACAGAAAATGGCTGATGAGGATGTTTTAATCAACCAACGCATGGCCAAACATGGTGCAGAATTAATAAATGATGGGGATACTATTGTTCACCATTGCAATACCGGCGCTTTGGCAGCGGTAGACTGGGGAACTGCTTTAGGTGTGATTCGAACTGCCTGGGAGCAGGGTAAAAAGATCCATGTTCTGGTTGACGAGACGCGTCCGCGCTTGCAAGGCGCACGTTTGACGGCATGGGAATTAGAACAGTATGGTATTCCGTATGAAATAATTTCGGATAACATGTCTGGTTATTTTATGCGGGCAGGCAAGGTGCAGAAGGTCTTTTTTGGCGCTGACCGGGTAACTGCAAATGGGGATGTAGCGAACAAAATAGGAACTTATATGCTGGCACTCGCCGCCGCGGATAACAATATCCCCGCTTATTCAGTTGTACCAACTTCTACCATTGATTTATCTCTGGCGACTGGCGATTTAATTCCGATTGAAGAACGCAGTCAAGACGAAGTACTTGATATCCAATTAGCGGGGGAGAGAGTTACTCCGAAGAACGCGAAGGCTCGAAATCCGGCTTTCGATGTAACCCCCGCAAGGTTGATAAGCGCGATAGTGACCGAAAACGGCATCGCTTATCCGCCGTATGAAACCAATTTGAAAAAACTTGTGAAGTGATATTTCTTAAACAAGCCAGACTGTCATTTTTTCCGAAATTTAAAAAGAAAAGGTTATAAAATTCAATGGATATATTGCTCAGCGGCTCAGTGGCTTATGATTATTTGATGACTTTTCCTGGATATTTCCATGAACAGATTTTGCCAGAGCGTTTACACTCAATTAGTTTATCTTTTTTAGTGGACAGCATGACTCGTCAGCGCGGTGGAATTGCCCCGAATATTGCTTACACTCTGGCTTTACTGGGAGAGCACCCCAGGCTATTTGCCACTGTTGGGGAAGATTTTGCCGAGTACCGCGCCTGGTTGGAAAAGTTTGGCGTGAATACCGAGTATGCCAAAGTTATACCCGGAAAATATACCGCATCTTTCTTTGCGACAACTGATAAGGCCAGTGCCCAAATAGCATCTTTCTATCCGGGCGCGATGGCTGACGCTGCGATCATGTCCATTTCTGATGTTTCCAAACGGCCGGATTTGGTGATCATTTCTCCGACTGAGCCAGCGGCGATGATGAAACATGCTTCTGAATGCCGAGATTTGGGAATTCCATATTTATATGATCCTTCGCAGCAGGTGCTGCGCCTCGAAGGTTCAGAAATTGCCCGTGATATGGATGGAGCGCATTTCCTGTTCGTTAACGATTACGAGTTTGGGTTAATTTCAAAGAAAACTGGTCTTGATCTTAATGCCATGCTCGAAAAAGTGGATGTTCTGGTAGTCACAAAAGGCGCGGATGGCGCGATTATTTATGCAGATGGTAATGAAGTGATTGTACCAGTGGTTCCTGAAGAGCGCATCATCGATCCAACAGGTGTTGGCGATGCATTCCGCGGTGGTTTTTTAGCCGCTTATTCACGCGGCTGGGATTGGCAATTGTGTGGACAGGTGGGTTCGCTGGCGGCTGTTTATGTTCTTGAACAAAATGGCACGCAAAACCACTACTATACACGGCAGGAATTTGTGACCAGGTTCCGCCAAAATTATGATGACCAGGGCAGGCTGAATGCCTTGATATAATGATAGGGCTGAGTTAGCTCGTTTTGACAATCTATATTTTTATAAGTCATAGAGAAATCTTGACTATTGAATTGAAGGAGAAAGTATGAGCAATTACGATATCAAAGATAAGACCCTGGCTGAGGGTGGGCGAAGGCGCATCGATTGGGCAGAACGTGAAATGCCCGTATTGCGCATGATCAAGGAACGCTTTAAGAAGGAACGCCCTCTGGCAGGTTTTCGTGTTTCAGCCTGCCTGCACGTCACCACTGAGACTGCAAACTTAATGACCACGCTTCAGGCTGGTGGCGCAGATGTGGTGATCACAGCATCCAACCCGCTATCGACTCAGGATGATGTGGCTGCCGCGCTTGTGAATATTTACGAAATCCCAACCTACGCAATCAAGGGTGAGGATAATGTAACTTATTACAAGCATATCACTGCCGCTTTGGATCACAAGCCGCATATGACCATGGATGATGGAGCCGATCTGGTTTCCACAATTCATAAGGATCGCAGGGAGTTATTGAAGGACATTGTTGGCGGTACTGAAGAAACCACCACAGGGGTTATTCGTTTGCGTGCCATGTCTGCAGACAACATGCTGGAATTTCCTGTGATTGCCGTCAACGATGCTTTGACCAAACATCTTTTCGATAATCGTTATGGCACAGGTCAATCCACGCTGGACGGGATTATCCGTGCGACAAATGTTTTGCTGGCTGGCAAGGTGTTTGTTGTGGCTGGTTACGGCTGGTGCGGGCGCGGCCTGGCCTCCAGAGCACGCGGAATGGGTTCACGCGTGGTGATTACCGAGATTGATCCTTTGAAGGCGCTTGAGGCCGTCATGGATGGTTTTGAGGTTATGCCTATGGTGGATGCTGCCAAAGTTGGCGATATTTTCTGCACAGTGACAGGCGATTTGAATGTGATTGACGGTCATCACTTTGAAGTAATGAAAGATGGCGCACTGGTTTCCAATTCTGGCCACTTTAATGTCGAAATTAATATTCCTGCGCTGGCTTCAATGTCGAAGGGTGCGCCTGAGCTTGTGCGACCATTTGTGGATCAATATGTCACAAAAGATGGACGCAAAATCAACATCCTGGGCGAAGGGCGTTTGATCAACCTTGCATCCGCTGAGGGCCATCCGGCCTCCGTTATGGATATGTCGTTTGCAAACCAGGCGCTGGCTGCTGAGTATATGGTTAAAAATTCCAGCACACTGGAGAAGAAAGTTTACTCAGTGCCGGCAGATATCGATGCTGAAATTGCCCGCATTAAACTGATGGCAATGGGAATTAAGATTGATACTTTGACTGCGGAACAGGTCAGGTATCTTAACTCCTGGCAGGAAGGCACTTAAGATTTACTAAATTGTGTTCTAAAGAGAGCCCCCCGTTTGATTGCTGGAGGCTCTCTTATTTTAATTATTCTGGTAATTTGTTATCTGTTTTGCAGTTGATAATCAGTTTCGTGGATGCGCAGCTACTCTTTCTGCGTACTCGCTGTAGCTTCCCAGGTACTGTGTAAGATTACCATCTTTTAATTCCAGGATGCGGTTGACAGCCTGGTCAAGGAAGTAGCGATCGTGTGATATTACCATGACAGTTCCAACGAAATCGGTCAAGGCGGTTTCGAGAATTTCTGCGGAGGCGATATCGAGATTATTGGTTGGCTCGTCCAGTAATAAGAAGTTCGCTCCCGAAAGGACAAGCAAAGCCAATTGTAAACGGCTGCGCTCTCCGCCAGAGAGCGTGCTGATTTTTTGAGTTGCTTGCTGGTAAGAAAATAGATACCGGGTTAATAGCGATACGGCATTTGCCTCGGATATATTTCCAGTTCGGCGAATTGTCTCGATAAGCGTCAGATTGAAATCCAGTGTTTCATGTTCCTGAGCATAATAACCAACTTTTACGCTTGGTCCAAGTTTTATTTCGCCCATATCAGGCTGCTCCTGGCCCATGGCAAGCCTGAATAGGACTGATTTTCCTGCGCCATTTGCCCCGATGACTCCAACCCTTTCTCCATGCCGGATGAGCAAATTTATATTTTTTAAAATTGAATGCTGGGGAAAATGTTTGCTAACATTTAAAAACTCGAGTACCTGGTTTGAGCCACGCCAACCGCCCAGGTCAAGGCCCATTTGTCGGTGATTCAGATCCGGGCGGGTAACTTCATCCACCTTTTCGAGTCTGGTTTGCATCGAACGCACCCTGCTTGCAAATTTATCACTAAATTGAACCCACAGTTGGTAGCGCTTTAGGGCCTGTTTCATTCGACTGATTGCGCGTTGTTGAATCTGGTACAACTCATCCTGCCTGGCGAGACGTTGTTCTTTGTCGATAATGTATTCCGTGTAATTACCACTAAAGGTGGTTAGCTGGCTCGATTCGATCTCAGCAATGTGGGTAACTACTCTATCGAGGAGATAGCGGTCATGGGAGATTAGCACAACAGCTCCTGGATATTGCTGAATTAGTTTTTCTAAAAATAATTTTCCGGGCATGTCCAGGTGATTATCCGGCTCATCCAACAATAAAACATTGGGTTGAAATAAAATGAGACGGGCAAGGCCAATGAGTTTTTTTTGACCACCGCTAAGCACTGAGATCGGTTTGGAAAAATCAGTCTCTGGCAACCCCAATGCCTGGAGGAGATCACGAACCCGTGCTGAGTAAGATTTTCCTCCATGTGATTCGTATTCTTCGATTAGTTTTTGCTGATGCTGAAGTGCTCTGTCGAGTGCCTTCGGATTGTTATAGATCGCAGGGTCACTGATGTGCAATTCAATTTTAAGCAACTCTGATTCTATTTCCGCTATTCTTGGATTTCCTTCCATCGCAAGGACTAAGGCAGTTTTTTCTGGTGGGAATTCGGGGTGTTGAGGTAAATAACCGATACTGGTGCCTCTTGCCTTGACAATATTGCCACCAGGTTCAGGCTCATATTCAGATGTGATCAACTTTAATAACGATGATTTCCCGGCACCGTTTCGACCAACCAGGCCGATTTTTTGATCATTTTGAATTTCCCAATTTAGGTTGCGAAACAGGGCCCGTGCCCCTAAGATAAGTGTGACGTTGGAAAGGCTGATAGAAATCATAGAATATCTTTCGTTTTCATAGAATCGTTAGTATGGTGACTACTTGTTTATTATAGGTTAAAAATAACATCATCCTGATACAATGATAATGAAACGAATTTTACTAAAGAAATAGAACTCACCCGCTAAAAGCAGTTACTATCTGGTAAAATTAGCTGCGAAAGCCGGAGTCCCGGTCCCGTTGGCCGGGATTTTGTTGTGCCGATAATTATTTGGAGTGACACCCGGTTACTCTTCGTCAGATAAAGGTAAATATGATTAAAGAAAGAACTGATATTCGAAATATTGCCATCATCGCGCATGTCGATCATGGTAAGACTACCCTGGTTGATTTCCTTCTGCGACAGTCACATACTTTCCGCGAGAATCAACAGGTGGCAGAGCGGGTTATGGATTCGAACGATCTGGAACGAGAGCGAGGAATTACCATTCTGGCCAAGAATACGGCGATTGCAATTCCAGATCCTGAAACCGGCGAGACTGTAAAAATTAATATCGTCGACACTCCTGGCCATGCAGATTTTGGCGGGGAAGTGGAGCGGGTAATGAATATGGTGGACGGCGTTCTGCTGCTTGTGGATGCCGCCGAAGGTCCCATGCCGCAAACCCGTTTTGTACTAAAAAAGGCGCTTGAGCGTGGACATAAGGCAATTGTTGTTGTAAATAAGGTGGACCGCAAAGATGCCGAGCCTGCT
>JBBRWF010000233.1:0-7027 GCA_038249405.1 Anaerolineales bacterium | reverse complement strand
GCTGCTCTATATCCTGCTGAACTGGTCGCAGGTCTGGCTCTCAGTGCGTACGTTCGTCCATTAGGAGAGGAAATGGCCTATATCTACTATATCACTTTTAATATCGATCACGCCGATTTTGGCGCCCTCTCCATTGGGCAGGGTTTGCAGCGTTCGCTGGGCTATTTGCGCGCGCTGCTGCCGAATGAACCCGGTTACATTAGTTCACGCGCCATGTATTCGATCAGCGATGCGCAAAAAACCCACCTGATTTTTGAAAGCGTATGGGAGACCTGGGATGATATCCAGCTCCACCGCAGCCAATCGAAGCTGGATGAAGAGCATTTGCTGCATGAGTTCAAACTGAAGGTAAAACTACTCGATTTAGAGGCGAGTATTTACGAGGAAGTTGCGTGAGTCCGGCCGCCCCGCTGCTGCTCGCCATGCTGGTGACGGGTCTGGCCGGCAGCCTGGGTCACTGCCTGGGGATGTGCGGTCCGCTGGTACTGCTGGTGGGGGCGCGTTTCCCGCACCGTGGGCTGGCCGCCGCCCCCGATCATCTGCTCTATCACGGCGGCAGAATCGGCGTGTATGCCTTGCTGGGTTTGGCCGCCGGTGGGCTTGGCGCGCTCGCACAGGGAGTGTTTCGGCAGGCCTACGCGCCGGCGCTGATCAGCCTGGTGCTGGGAGTGCTGGTGATTGTGGCCGGCCTGCTCTACCTGGGCTGGTTGCGTGCGCCATTGGCGCAGCGCCTGGGCGGATGGTGGCAGGCGGTGGTTAAGCGCGGGCTGCGCCTGCCCGGAAGCAGCGGCATTGTGCTGCTTGGGGCGCTCAATGGGCTGCTGCCGTGCGGCCTGGTCTACAGCGCGATGCTGTTGGCGGCTGCCACCGGCAGCGCCTGGGGAGGCGTATTGGGAATGGTCATCTTCGGTCTGGGCACACTGCCGGCCCTGATGCTGTTCGGCGTGGGGGCAGGGGTAGCAAGCGTGCCGCTGCGCCGCGCCCTGGCAAAAATATCGGGCTTGTTCGTCATTTTGGTGGGGGTGCAGTTGCTGCTGCGCGGCGCAGCCGGGTTAGGGTTGGTGGCGCATCTCATGCTGCCGGGTAAGGTGATGTTCTGGTGATGGCCGCTGGCTCTTGCGACCTGTGCGGCTTACCGCTGCCCAGCCCGCCGGTGGAAAGACAGATTCGCGCGCAGCGCAAGCTTTTTTGCTGCGAGGGTTGCGCGCGTGTATACAGCGTGGCCGACGACAACGGCCTGTTAGAGCAGGTGCTGCCGCAGGTGCAGCGCCCGGCGCGCAGCGTGTTGAAAGACCTGGTCGGGCGACCGGCGGAAAGCGCCTTTTTTTCGATCGATGGCATGTGGTGCCCGGGCTGCTCGCTGGCCGCCGAACGCGTGCTGCGCAGCCAGCCGGGCGTGCAGGCTGCCGATGTCAGTTTTGCCGCCGAACGAGGGCGGATTGAATTCGACCCAAAGCTGGTCGATCCCCAAAAGCTCATCGACAAACTCGGCCCGCTTGGCTATCGCGTGCAGCTTTCTTCCAGTAAGGCGCAGCAACGCAAAGAACGCCTGCAAGAACGCATTTCGCTGCAATTGATCGCCGCTGTGGCGTTTGGCATGCAGGTGATGATGCTGTACCTGGTGCAGCTTTATCCATTGTATGCGCTCGGCCAGTTCCAATCCAGCGAAGTGCGGCGCATCCAGTACATGGTCTGGCTGCTGGCGACCCCCATCTTGTTCTTTGGCGGACTGACCTTTTTGCGTGGCGCCTGGCAGGCGCTGCTGGCGCGCACCGCCACCATGGATACGTTGGTCAGCCTGGGGGTGCTTTCGGCCTATGGGTACAGCGTCTATATCACCCTGAGCGGGGGCGGCCAGACCTATTTCGATTCGGTGGCGATGATCACCGCCTTTATCCTGTTTGGCCGCTACCTAGAAAGCGTAGGCGGGGCGCAGGCGCGCAAAGGGCTGCGCAGCCTGCTGCATCTCCAGCCTGATTTCGCCTGGCGCCGAGACGGCCAGGCCTGGAACAAGGTGCAGGCGGAAACCCTGCGGGTGGGGGATGTCATCCGCGTGCGGGAGGGCGAGCGCATCCCGGCCGACAGCCTGGTGGAAGCCGGGCAAGGCATGGTCGACGAAGCCATGTTGACCGGAGAATCGCACGCGCTGCAAAAAACGAGCGGAGCCATTCTTTTTGCCGGAACGCTGGTCACCAATGGAGCGCTGGATGCCAGGGTGACGGCCCCGCCCAAAAGCACGCGCCTGGCTCAAATCACTGCGCTGGTGTCTCACACACTGAGCGCCCGGCCTTCCATCCAGCGCCTGGCGGATCGGGCATCCACTTACTTTGCATTTGGTATTTTGGCGGTTGCTCTGCTGACCTTTGTGGGCTGGCTGCTAACCGGGCAGCCCATGGCGCGCGCACTGTTGGCCGGGGTAGCGGTGTTGGTGGTAGCCTGCCCGTGTGCGTTGGGTTTGGCCACGCCGCTGGCGCTTTCGGTGGCGCTCGGTCAGGCCGCCCAACGCGGCGTGCTAGTGCGCAGTCCATCGGCGCTGGAGACGGCCGCTAAGATACGGCGCGTGGTCTTCGACAAGACCGGCACGCTCACCCGCGGAGAACTGACCTTGACCGCGCTGGTGAGCGCCCCAGACAGCGCCGTGCCCGAAAGCGAACTGCTGCGCATGGCGGCCTCGGTGGAGCAATTTTCGGCGCATCCATTGGCCCAGGCCATCCTGCGCGCCTACCCCGATCATTTTCTCCCGGCCAGTGACTATGTCGCCATCCGCGGCGCGGGCGCCTCGGCGCGGCTGCTGGCGCCGGACCCCCGGCGCGTTGTCGTTGGCTCGGCGCGCCTGGTGGGGCTGGAGATGGACCACCCTCTGGCGGGGCAAGCCGAACAGCGTGCCGCCCAGGGCGAAACAGTTGTCTGGGTGGCGCCGGATGGAGAAGTGGCTGGCTTCCTGGCGCTGCGCGATCAAATTGACCCGGCCGTGCGCCCCGCCCTTGAGCGGCTGCGCGCCGCCGGGGTGGCAGTGGCTGTGCTCTCCGGTGATACCAGGCCCGCCGCACGCGCCGTGGCTGAACAAAGCGGTATAGCCGAGTTTGAAGGCGACTGCCTGCCCGAACAAAAAGCGGCACGCCTCCAGGAATGGCAGCGCGCCGGTGAACGGGTGGCTATGGTGGGCGATGGCGTCAACGATGCCCCGGCGCTGGCCCAGGCCGATTTGAGCATCACCGTGGCCGGTGGCAGCGATGTGGCCGGGCAAACCTCCGACCTGGTGCTGGCGCGCCCCGACCTGACCCTGGTTCCCTGGTTCTTGCAGCTTTCACGGCGCACGCGGCGAGTCATCCTGCAAAACTTGGGCTGGGCGTTTGCTTACAACCTGGTGGCCGTGCCCCTGGCCGTAGTGGGGTGGATCAGCCCGGTCGTCGCGGCGGCCGCCATGGCAGCCAGCAGTCTGTTGGTCGTGGTCAACTCGCTGCGCTTAAAATCGGACCCGGGCCGGTAGGCCGGATCCTTTCGTAGTGTCGAGGTAGGAGTGGCACGCAGGGCCATGCCTACCTCGATATATATGCATCCGGTAATGCACTCGCCCTACAGCTTCTGCGTGCGCAGCAGCTGCGCGTTAATCGCCACAATGATCGTGCTGAGCGACATCAGCACCGCCCCCACCGCCGGAGAGAGCAGGAAGCCCCATGGAGCCAATACCCCGGCTGCCAGCGGGATGGCGACGATATTGTAACCTGCCGCCCAGACCAGGTTCTGACGCATCTTGCGGTAGCTGGCGCGGCTCAATTTGATGATCTTGACCACGTCCAACGGGTTAGACTGCACCAGGATGATGCCGGCGCTCTCCACAGCCACATCCGTGCCGCTGCCAATGGCGATGCCCACGTCGGCGCGCGTCAGGGCCGGGGCGTCATTGACTCCGTCACCCACCATTGCCACGCGCTTGCCTTTCTTTTGTAATTCGATTATCTTCTGATCCTTGTTCTCCGGCAGAACCTGGGCGAAGTAGGCGTCGATACCGAGTTCCTCGGCCACGGCTTTGGCCACCGCTTCGCTGTCGCCAGTCAGCATAGCCACTTCAACACCCATTTTATGCAGGCGCTCGACTGCCTGCTTGCTTTCCGCGCGGATCACATCCGCCAGGGCCAGCGAGGCCACCGCCTGGCCGTCTCGCAGCAGGTGTACTACGCTCTGGCCTTTGGCGCTGGCCGCCTGATCAAAGGTCGCCAATGCCTCTGGCAGTTGCAGTTGGAGCATTTCCAGCAGGCGCGGCCCGCCCACGTAGATGTCTTGCCCGCCTACCTGGGCGCGGATGCCACGGCCCTTGAGAGCTTCAAAGTCGCGCACTTCCGGCAGTTGCAGCTCTTTTTGCTCAGCCGAGCGGCGGATGCCCTGGGCAATGGTGTGTTCCGAATCGCCTTCCACCGCCGCGGTCAGCGCCAGGGCTTCGTCCGCGCTCAAGCCTGTCACGGTTTCTACACCTACCACCCCAAAACGCCCTTCGGTCAGCGTGCCGGTCTTATCGAAGATGACCAGGTTCACCGTGCGGGCGGCTTCCATCGCCAGCCGGTCGCGCACCAAAATACCGTTCTGGGCGCCCATGGCGGTGGTGATCGCCACCACCAGCGGGATGGCCAGTCCCAGCGCGTGCGGGCAGGCGATCACCAGCACGGTGGCCACCCGTGCGATGACCTGCACATTGAAACCAATGGCGATGGTCCAGGCAATGGCGGTAATGACTGCCGCGCCTAAAGCTACATAAAACAACCAACCAGCAGCGCGGTCGGCCAGTAGCTGGGTGCGGCTCTTGGACTGCTGAGCCTGTTCCACCAGGCGCATAATGCCTGCCAGGGCGGTCTGGTCGCCGGTGGCAGTGATCTGCACGCGCAGCGAGCCATCTCCATTAATCGCGCCGCCGATAACCTTATCACCAGGGTGCTTGGTGACCGGTTTCGATTCGCCGGTGATCATAGCTTCGTTGACCGATGATTCGCCCTCGGTGACCTTGCCATCCGCCGGAATGCTGGCCCCTGGGCGCACCAGTACCCGGTCGCCCTGGCGCAGCTCAGAGGCGGCTACCTGCTCCACCTGCCCATCCGCGCCAATGCGCTCGGCGGTATCGGGCATCAGCTTTGCCAGCTCGTTCAGCGCGCCGGAGGCCTGGCGCACGCTGCGCATCTCGATCCAGTGGCCCAGCAGCATGATGTCGATCAGCGTGACCAGTTCCCAGAAGAAATCCATCTGGCCGGGCAGAAAGAGTGTCGCCACGCTGTAGACAAAGGCCACAATAATCGCCAGCGAGATAAGCGTCATCATGCCGGGCTGGCGATTTTTCAGTTCGGGCACGGCCATTTGCAAGAAGGGTAGCCCGCCGTAGAGGAAGACAATCACCGAAAAGAGCGGCGCGATCCATACGGAACCAGGAAATGCCGGCAGCGAAAAGCCCAGCAGGGTCTGCAAGCCCTGGCTGTACAGCAGAACCGGGATAGAGAGCAGCAGCGAGACCCAGAATTTGCGCCGGAACATTTGTTCGTGCCCGCTATGGTCCACATGCGCGCCGTGCCCGGCGTGTTCGCCCTGTTCTGTGTGACCATCCGCATGACCTGCATGAGCATCGTGACCGGCGTGCATCCCCTGTTCGGCGCTGTCCAACCGCATGCCGGATTCCGCACCATGCCCGGCTTCGTGGTGCGCGGAGTGCGCCTGCACAGCCTCTTGCGCTTGCTGTTCTGGTTGCGATGTACCCGCGCCAGACATTCCGTGCTGCTCGGGTTGGGTAGAATGCTGCCCGTTGTGGGCTAACCGTTGAACGTCTTCATCTTCGGGATGGTGCTCTTTTTTAGGATCTTTTTCTGTCATTATTTCTCCTATCCTTCGACGCGGTAATTGCGCATCATGCCCAAATCCTCGTGTTCCAAAATGTGGCAGTGCTGCAAAAACAGGCCGGTGTAATCTTCAAACTTCAATAACAGCCGCGCACGGGTGCCCGGCATAACCAGTACGGTATCCTTCCAGCCCTCGGTAATCAAGCCTTCACGCACGCTGTCCCAGGCAGACTGCGCCGCCGGATCCACATCCCAACCCTGGATTTGAAACTGCAAGCCATGGATGTGCATCGGATGCGGCATCTGCATCATGCCACCCATACCCCCGCCCATCATGCCCCTGCCTCCGCCACTGTTGGTTGCATTATCGTACTGCCACAACTCCAACGTGTTGAGCCGGACGATTTCATCGCGCGCTACCCCTTTCATTTCAAAGCTGCGCCCGTTAATCGTCCAATTCATGCCCATGCCGCCGCGCCCCATCATGCCGCCTCCACCCATGCCCATCCCCAGGGTGAAGGTGCGCGGGCTGCCCTGGTTGGCTGCCTCGGTTGCCTGGAAGCGTGGGATGCTGGAAAGCTTCTGCGGCAGCGCGGGCGACGCGCTGGTTCCCGCCCGCTCCACGTGCACGGTCAGCACCGGAAAGGGGGCGCCATTGGCCAATGCGCCACTTGAACCCATCATGCCAGAAATGCCTGCGTCAAAGGACTGGCTGACCAACCGCAGCGAACTGCCAACCGCGCGTGCGTGCAAATCCAACCACAATTCGATGCGCTCAGCCGGGGCCAGCATCACGTAGGGGCGCTGAATAAGCGCTTCGAGCAGGCCGCCATCCGTGCCGATCACAGTCAGCGGCGTGCCGTCTTCCCAGGCCAGCTTATAGATGCGCGCATTCGAGCCGTTCAGCAGCCGCAGCCGGTAGACGCTGGCCGCAGCGGGTAGGGTAAAATCGGGCTGGCCATTGACCAGGATGGTATCGCCCAACATACCCAGCATTTGATCCATATTGCCCGCTGACAAATAAACAAACTGGTTGTTCGCATCCACCTGGCGATCCTGAAGCACCAGCGGAAGATCGTAATTGCCGGAGGGCAGCCCCACCTGCGCTTCTTCGTCATCCGAGACGATGAATAACCCGGCCAATCCGTGGTAGACCTGCGAGCCGGTCAGCTGGTCGGGGTGCGGGTGGAACCAGTAGGTTCCCGCCCGGT
>JBBRWF010000232.1:0-7027 GCA_038249405.1 Anaerolineales bacterium | reverse complement strand
GGTCGGCAAAGAAACCGGCTGTTGGCAGCTCGGGCATCTCTGCGCTTACCCCTGCGTTCTGTGCGGCAAGCTGGGCGGCGATGAAATCGATGTGCTTCTGTTCCTCGACGGCAATCGCCTTGAATGCCCCGGCCGCAGCCGCGTTTTGCAGCCGCCCGGCGTTCTCGGTGAAGAAGCGCTTGCCTTCGTACTCGCGTTCCAGGGCATATTCGAGAATTTTTGTAATGTCCATTTCTATAACCTTTCACCGCGGAGCTCGCGGAGCGCTAAATTATTTAAGCCTATCATTGCGGAGAGCGTTGAGAAATTAATATTCTTTGCGTTCTCGGCGGTGAATGGTTCAGACCAGCGAAACCTTCACGGCGGTAACCTTGTACTCGGGGATCTTGGAGACCGGGTCGAGCACCGCCTGAGTCAGTTCATTGGCCGAGGCAGCCGGGAAGTGGAAGTTGGCGTAGACCATGCCGGGCGGCACGCGGTCAGTCACCCAGGCCTTGGCCTGGATCACCCCGCGCCGCGACTCTACGCGCACATGCTGGTCAGGCGCCAGCCCCAGTTTCTCAGCGTCCATCGGGTTGACTTCGATCAGCGCCTGGTTATACAGCGCCATCAGGCTCTCGGCGCGGCGTGTCATCTCGCCGCCGTGCCAGTGATATAGCACGCGCCCGGTGCTCATCACAAACGGGTAGTCGTCATCCGGGCGTTCGGCGGGCGGGATATGGTCGATGTGCATGAACTTGCCCAGCCCGCGCGCGAACTGCTTGGTGTGCAGGATGGGCGTGCCGGGGTGTTCGGTGGTAGGCACCGGCCACTGCAGGCGCTCACCGCGTTCCAGCCGGTCAAAGTTGATGCCCGCATAAGACGGTGTCAGCGCGTTGATCTCGCTCAGGATCTGCGCCGGGCTGCTGTAATCCCAGCCGGACTGCGCCCCGCTGAAGCTCAACCCATTTTTGGCGATCATGCGCTGAGCCAGCTGCATGGTGATCTGCCAGTCCTGGCGTGCATCGCCTAGCGGCTCAATCGCCTGGCGCACAAGCTGCACGCGCCGCTCGGTGTTGGTGATTGTGCCGTCTTTTTCCGCGAAGGAAACGCCGGGCAGTAGTACATCCGCATAGTGGGCGGTTTCGGTCGGGAAAATTTCTTGCAGTAGGATGAATTCCGCGGCTTCAAAGCAGTGCCGGATGTGTTTGGTATCCGGGTCGGACATGATCGGGTCTTCGGCCATGATGTACAGGGCGTGCGTGCGTCCATCCAGCAACCCCGGCATCATTTCAGTCACGGTCAATCCCACCTTGGGTGCGGGTACATGCCCCCAGGCGGCTTCAAATTTGATGTTGACTTCCGGGTTGGTGACCGCCTGGTAAGCCGGGTACACATTCGGCAGACCGCCCATGTCGCAGGCGCCCTGTACGTTGTTCTGACCGCGCAGCGGGTTTACACCGCCGCCTGGTTTCCCCATGTTGCCCAGCAGCATTTGCAGGTTGGCCAGCGTCATGACGTTGCGCACGCCCACAATGTGCTGGGTGATGCCCATGGCCCAGATGACTGCCATCGGCTTGCTGGTGCCCATCATCTCGGCGGCTTCGCGCAGTTTTTCGACCGGAATGCCGGTGATCTCGCTTGTTTTTTCGGGTGGGTACTGCATCACCGTGGCTTTAAACTCATCGAAGCCTTCACAGCGCGCAGCGATAAAACCCTTGTCTTCCCAGCCATTCTCCAGAATCAGGTACATCAGCCCGTTGAGCAGGGCGATATCCGTGCCGGGGCGCTGACGCAGATGCAGCGTGGCGTAATCGGTTAGTTCAATGCGCCGCGGATCGGCCACGATCAATTTTGCGCCGCGCAGCACGGCCTGGCGCAGTTTTGCTCCAAAAACCGGGTGCTGCTCGGTGGTGTTTGAACCAATCACAAATAGAAGTTCTGTATACTTGGCCACATCATCCATTGAATTAGACATGGCCCCGGAACCGAAGGAAGTCGCCAGACCGGCGACGGTGCTGGAGTGTCAGAGACGGGCGCAATGGTCAATGTTGTGCGTCCCTATGACCTGTCGCGCCAGTTTGTTCATCAGGTAATTCTCTTCGTTGGTGCACTTGGCTGAGGTCAGTACACCGATGCTGTCCGGCCCGTACTGACCGCGCACAGCGCTCAGTGTATTTGCACTGATCTCAAGCGCCGTATCCCAGTCCGTTTCCACCCACTCCCAGCCGGGGCCGTCCACCTTGCGGACGCCGTTCTCCAGCAGGTAGCGCCGCACGCGCGGCTTGAGCAGCCGATCGGGGTGGTGGATGTAGTCATAACCATAGCGGCCCTTGACGCACAGGTGCATACCGTTGACGGCCGCGTTGGGGTTGGATGTGACTCGGATCACCTTGCCGTCCTTGACGTTCAGGTCGAACTGGCAGCCCACCCCGCAGTATGAGCAGGTGGTGGTGACCAGTTTGTCGGGCTTGCCCGCGCCTACCGATGGCTTGTTATCCAGCGCGCCGGTCGGGCAGTACGCCACGCACGCTCCGCATGATTCGCAGCGAGCGCTGAGCATGTCGGTGTTTGCACCGGGCGAGATCTGAGAGTCGAAGCCGCGGTTGGTCAGTCCCCACACGAAGCGTCCCTGCACTTCTTCACAGGCGCGCACACAACGGTTGCACAGAATGCATTTATTCAGGTCGATCCACACCACCGGGTTGGGGTCGCTGTCCAGTGTATATCGCGGCTCGCGCGCCTGGTTTGCCACCGGGTTCAGCCCGAAGTGTTTTACCCAATTCATGAACTGCGTCTCGCCATTTTGCCCATCCACGTAACCGCTGTCATGGTAAAAGTTTAGCAAAAACTCCATGATCTCGCGCCGCGCCTGGAACAGCGCCTCGCTTTCGGTGCTGACTTCCATGCCTTCGGTTACCGGCAGCGCGCAAGAAGCGGACATGCCGCGCGCGCCCTTGACTTGCACCAGGCACAGGCGGCAGCCGCCGAAAGGCGACAGGTCTGGGTGATCGCACAAAGTGGGGATGGTGATGCCCAGTTTTTCGGCTGCGCGCAGCACCATCGTCCCCTCGGGGACTTCTATTGGCTGGCCATTAATACTCAGTTTGGTCATGAACGGCTCCCATTTCTGGATGGCGGAATCTTAACATAATCACTATAACACGAATAAATCACGCCAATATTCACTTTTTTGTCATTTATTTCGGGTGTAGGGTATCAGGTAGCACACGCGCAGACTTTGCCGAGCTCACTTGCTGGGCTGCAGTTTGTACAAGCCGATTTCGGTCCCTGCTATCTGATAGAGCAGCGCCGCATTTACATGGATGCCCTTGTGTTCATAGATGTAGTCACGGATGCCGTTCAAATACTGCGGAGGCGTTATCAGGTAAACGTGTTTCTTCTCATAAAGCGCTTCGGGCATGGGCTGGGCGTCAAAGGCAAGCAGAGCCTTTTCGTAAGCTGGCGAGAAGGTCAGCCAGCCCATCTCCAGTATCTGGACCTTGGGAAAGTTTATTGTTAATGGGTTCGCCCACAGCAAAGGCATGGCATAGGCAGGAGAAACAATGAGGGCGTTCCGGGCGATGATTCCCCGATCGCCCAGATCCTGCAGGTCAACCAATAGCTGTTGATAAGCGACCTGCTTCTGGATGTTTATTTTTGTCGTCTCGATAGATTGGCAGCAAACCAGCGCAACGGCGAGGCCGCTGATAACAAGCAGGCTGGCAAAATACAAATTCTGGGCGGCAGGCAGGTGCCGGGGTTGTAACAAAGCTGAGTCGCTTTCGAACCGGGAGCAGGCTAAAATAGCCAGCCCCGTAATGGCAACCCCGGCCAGCAAGGGGAGCAAAACCCGGTCGGGGAATTTCATGGTCCAGCATAAATAAAAGCCAATAACAGAAAAGGTCAGCAGCAGGGTTATTAAGGGGTATAGCGCTCTTTTCCTAACCCCCAAAAACAGCATGAGCGGTCCCAACGAGAAAATGGCCAATAAATAGGGCCAGGGAACTGGGCTGAAAAGGGCGGATAGAAGTATGGAGAGTGTTTTGACTTTCCTGGTTTGCGCGCCAGGGATGTGCTCAACGAGGTATTGCAGGTTTTCAAGCGAATAGGTTTTTCTATCGGGGAAAAACCAGTTGAAAAATTCTTTTGTATCCGTCCTGTTCCAGCCCACCTGGGCGGTAATATCAAATTGAACATTGTATTTGCGCGGCGTATCGTGTAGCTGTGTTCTGACTTCGTTATATTTTTGGAAGGCGGCCCAATCCGGGGAGGTTTGCAAGTAGGACGAGTCAAAGAGGATGCCACCCAAAACCAGGATTGCCAACAGACCGAAGGCGAAGGCCTGTTTTTTGAGCCGGGCCGGATGGATAAAGAAAAGCAGCATGGGCAGAATAAGTCCACTCATCAGCAGCATGGCTTTGAAACGGATCAGGCTTGCCAGCAGCACAAGCACGAGACCAGGGCCAAACAGCCCTTTCCTGAGGGGCAGAGGGGATTGGACGCCAGTCATAACCAGGCAGAGCCCGGCCAGCGTGGCAAAGGCAGCGATCATGGTGAAGGTGATATTGAGAAGAAAATAGGTATCGCACAGCAAGACCGTTAAGGTCGCCAAGCTTTTCGATTTAGCGTCTGGTAATTGCGAGGCAAATATGTAAACCAGTCCCCAGACCGAAACGAAGTTGACCGCGATGTAGAACCAGACCATCCAGTTTGCGCCCGATGAAAGCGCATAAAGCGGGCTGAGGAAAAGCCCCAGCAAGACATTGCTTTGGACGGGGAATGGCAGCGGAAGACCTCCCAGGTATCCTGAAAGGATGGATATGGTGCTGATATCATCATCCACGGCATATCCGATACGGAAAAATGCAAAAACAATGGTAAAAAACAGCAGCGCAGCCAGGAAGGAGGCAGCCAGAGGCTGGAACAAAAAGGCTGTGTTCTTCCTGTTAATCACGCGAAGCGATCTCCAATTGATAGGTAAAATGGGTATTACCAGGGAGAGTATAACGCAGTCCCCTCGGAAAAGGCATCGAAAGGCTGTTAAAGGCAGGGCTCGCGTATCCATTTTCTTGACAGCCAGGGCTTTTACGGTCATGGACGGCCCAATGACGATCCGGGTGCATGGCAATTTTCTAACGATGTATACCTGAGGTTGGGGATGATCGGTCCAAGCAACGTTATTACAAGCAGGCCGAGGATGGGCGAGCGCAGGAATGCGCTGCGATAGACTAATATAGACCGATTTATACCGATTTATACCGGTTTTGGAAAAATTTTCTCTTGCGCCAGGTAATTGTTCAGTTTTAGGTTGCTGAAAGCGGTGGCGGCTGGTTGGACAGCTGCGGCACGCCAATGTATCTACTCACACCGTGCCAGCAAAGGCAGGGCGGGTGTGCCAAAAAGGTTTTGAATAACAGCAAAAGGAGAGACACCAGTAAGCGCACCAGTATCAACCAATGATTTCAAGGCGGCATATCCTTTGGCACCCCATTTGGAGCGGAAACAGCCGATAACCTTACGATGAACGACTGATGGTCGTAAATGTCGCTCGCTGATATTGTTCGTTGGGCTGACATCTGTCCGATATAGAAAAACAAAAAGGTTCTGTCGGTATTTTCTATATCGTTTCTGTAGCCTGCGTTCGTCCGGCTGGCTGAGAGATCGGTCGAGCAGCTTGTCAAATAAATGCTCCACTCGTTCGAGCCTGCTCAGAAACTCCGTCTCCGGCACTTTATGGCGGTGGTTATGGAGATGAATGGCATATCGAAATAGAATTTGCACATGTCTGGCCCAAAAGTCTTTCGGATATTACTCAACAACCGCTTGTAAGTTACGAAGTTGATGTGCCAGACATAGTTGATTCTTTTCAGATGGCGCGTTCATTTGCGCCCCGTAACAATCACTGACCCAGACTTTTGCCTTGTGCTCTTTCATAACATCTTTAATAACATCGACACTACGATTGAAACGGATCACATGTAATACGGCTGTTGTTGAGCAGAATACCCATTCCCAGAAGGTATTACTATCGACACGGCTGGTAGTTTCGTCACTATAGATCACTGCGCTTTGTTGTATCTCTTCTTCAGTTACCTTAACATCTTGAACAGCTTTGTTACCAGCTCGCTGCATGATTTTATCGATACCACCTTCGTTGATCTCAACCCCATGCAAATCGTGCATGGCCGCCTGAGTGCGAACATAACTCATGTGCTGTTCTTGCCGGTAATAGACTATTGTTGCTTCCAGACGAGCGCCAAAGGTGCGTTCCATTTCCAGACCGGCCGGCGGTTTGTCCGTCTGTTTACTGCCGCAGCACGGACAATTGGCTGAATATTGCCGCACTTCGATCACCTGAGCTTTGGCTTCCGGTAATTCTGTCACCTGGTTGACATCTGCCAAAACCAGATCCGCCTGTTTCAATTCTGTCTGGCACGCTTTGCAGATTTCTGGCTTGATCTCAATCACGTGATCAGGCTGCGACACAAGCGGTCTTTCATATTTCGTGTGTCCTGGTGGCGGCCCATGTTTGTGCTTCTTCTGCGTGTGCGGCGCGTTTCCTTTTTGATCTTTTGATGGTGGTTGAGATGAATTACCGGAATTTGTCGGCGGCTTCTTGTTCTTGTCCAGCTTCATGCGCAATGCTTCGATCTCAGCCTTCAGCTTCGCTTCATGATCAGCTTGGGCGAGGATTAGATCGATCAATTCATCTTGGCTCATGCGAACCAGGTCTAGTCGGGTCATAATGGCCCTATCTTACCAAAGTTTTTTACCCCACCGCAAGGGTGTGAGTAAATACATACCAAAAATCAGACGGGTGATGAGTTGGAGACCGGGCAGGCAGGATGGGTTCTGGCAAAGGGTTGCAAATGGCCGTTTTTGAGCCCAAGGGCCTAATTTAGCTGCGATAGCCCTGCACTTAAGGCACTGGATTTGAAGGATTTTCTTGCCTTACCCGGTGCTGGTTTTGAGAAAAATTATTGACATCAGATCGATCTCCTGGCAGGTGAGTGTGGATATCGAATTTATTTATCGTAGACTCAGG
>JBBRWF010000231.1:0-7037 GCA_038249405.1 Anaerolineales bacterium | reverse complement strand
GCTCAACCCGCACAACCGCGCCAGGCATTCCGCGCTGGCTGCCACCCCGGCCGAGTGGTTGGAAGTGAATTGACTGCGAAAATCGATAATGCGCCTGAACAGGTTGGTCAGCCCCGAAAACTCATTCTGGGTAATCACCAGTTCCTGCCACTTCAACCGGTTGCCCAGGTAATTTATATGATGCATGTATACTGCATCGAGCCAGAAAGCCTCTTTATCTGCCAGAGTCTCAAGCTCTGCCACCAGCTGCGGGTGAAAACGCTCACCTGCCTGCGAGCGGATTTTTTCCATGATGTTATCCACCTGCTCCAACACATCGGTGCCAGGATCAATCAAAACCGCCACCCGGTCTGCAAGGTGCAGCAGGTGCGAACCCAATGGTACGGTTTCCCCATCAAAAACGGCACCTTCGCCTTGCGCCCAGGCCACATGATGGAAGCGTACAATATCGGCCGCATTGCTAAAAGGTTCAAACGGCTTTAGCAGCAGGTAACCCATCACCGCGTGCCCGTATGGATCCTGATATTCAAAATCCAATGTGCCCAGCCGTTCCTGGCGCGTCAGGCCGCCCACATCGTGCAAAGCAGCTGCGATCACCAGGTCCATCAACTCAACTTCTGGCAATTTCATCTGCCGTCCTAATCCGTAAATTATTTGCGCAGTGCGCTTATGGTGATCCGCCACCAGCGGGCTTACCAGGTCGACCGCCTGGGCCAGGCATAGAACCAATTCGAAAATAGGGGTTACCAGTGGGTTTTTGGGGGACATGTTGGGCCTATTTTTTCATTCTGTAAACCTTAATGAGCCAGTACGCGCGCACACTTGCCAGGAATGTTGACATGCCGATCATAAAAATAAAGGCCAGGCTCCAGACCGGCATCACCTGGAAGTACAAATAGCTGGCCGCCATATGTGCTACATCCCCAAATAAAAGCGCCTCAATTGCAGGTTTGAGCACTCGCTCATCATGGGTGGGCAGTGCCCGTAACACCATTACCGCCAGTACGCCCAGCAGAACACCGTACCAGCGCATGATCTCCACTGCCTGTGCTGGAGCGACTGGGGAGAAATTGCTCAAAAATATGGCCGGCGCGAAAAAACAAAACAGCCCCACACCTGCATTAATAAATATTGCTTCAAAAACGAAAACAACCCGCGCAAATTTCATGCTATTCATGGATTTATGGAGTTCTCCTGTGCCAGATTTGTACCTTAAAAAGTATAGCATGGAACGCTATTGTGGTTTTATGCCAACCGTGTCTTGTCAGGGGCTTTGAATTTGGATATTTCAGGGTTTGTTTTCCAGCCAATCCTGCAAATCTGCGTTCTTATTGGTAAAATCCAGCCACCCTATGAATGAGGCTTTCCATGACTGAATCCCCTGTTTCCACCCTTCAAGCCTGGTTAATGGCCGCGCGCCCGCGCACGCTGCCGGCTGCGGCTGCACCTGTTTTTGTAGCGATTGCTTTTGCCTTGCGGGACCATGTTTTTAATTGGCCTTCCGCGCTGGCCTGCCTGCTGATTTCCCTGTTGCTGCAGGTTGGTGCTAATTTTGCCAATGACCTGTTTGACCATGAGCGCGGCACCGATACCCCGGATCGTCTTGGACCAACGCGCGTCACAGCGGTGGGTCTAATTAGCCCTTCCCAAATGCGGCTGGGCACAGTTGCAATATTTTCTTTGGCGGCCCTGTTGGGACTGTATCTGATTTCGTTGCGCGGTCTGCCGGTGTTCTATCTGGGTATGGGCATTATCGTTGCGGCGCTGGCCTACACCGGCGGGCCGTTCCCCTATGGTTACTTTGCGTTGGGGGATGTGTTTGTTTTCCTATCTTTTGGCGTTGCGGCTGTTTGCGGTACCTACTTTGTCCAGTCAGGCACGTTAACTCCCACCATTGCATGGGCCTCTGTTCCGGTCGGTGTATTGATCATCAACATCTTGGTGGTCAACAATACCCGTGATATTGCCACAGATACAGTCGCCCACAAACGCACCCTGGCGGTGATCTTTGGGCGTCAGGCCATGTTGACCGAATATTTGCTTTGCTTAGCGATTGCTTACCTGGTACCCCTCGGTTTGTGGACCTTTGGTCTCACCTCCATCGGCGGGTTGCTGGCCTGGTTTTCTTTGCCCCTGGCAGTTTTTACCTACCGTGATTTTTTAAAGGCTGAAGGCCGCGCGTTGAATAAGAGCCTGGCGGGCACTGCCCAACTTGCCCTGGTCTTTTCAGTTTTATTTTCGCTGGGGGTGGCGCTGTTTTAAGCCTGTTCTACCTTCACCTGTTCAATTTCAAGCCAGCTTGGCTCAGGCTGGCTCAATGTTCCCAATCCAATTTCGCCGGAGGGCCGCCAGGCAGCGTACTGGTTATCAATCCAGATTACCAATCCCAGCTTGCCCTGTGGGCTGATGGGTGTTTCAAAAATCTGTGCCCCGTCCACCTCAAAAAAAACCCGGCTCTTTTGCCACAACAGCGTGTAGTTGTGCCAAACCGTGACATCCAGATCCAGAGGCTGGCTGTCATCGCGAATGATTTTACCCGCCAACTTTCGCAGCCAGCTCGACAGTGTTTTTGAAAATAGCAGCGGCAGTCCCAATAGTCCGGGTGCCAGCAAAGGAGCCGGGATCGTAGAACTACGAAAGCTTTGCGCCAGGAATCCGCTGCCCGGCAGGTGGCCCTGGAAGGCAAGATGATTTTCCGCTGAAGCGTGGAATAACCAGCAGGCATTCGGCAGCGCGGGCAGTCGTTGCGCAGTCCCTTGTACCCCTAATGAAAACGCAAAAGGATCGTTCCACAGCCCAAATCCCCACGTCCCCGCTAACCCTGAAGCAGAGGCACGGCAGCGCAGGCTGAGTTTGACCGGCGGCTTCCATGGGAACTTACCTCGTGCCAGGCTGCCGTAATCATCGATCTGCGCCAGCCGGTAAACGCCAGCCTCTCCTGCAGGAATTTGCAGACGCCACCCATCCTCAGTTTGTTCAACTTTTGCCTGGGGACTGAAACGTGAACGCAACATTACTTTTTTCTCCATTTAATCTGATTCTGTTAGGGGCAAACGCTTATCTTTCTGATTTAATCCAAATAGTAACATAACAGCAGGAAAAGATTTTAGCTAATTTCCCGTCTTCCTTTCTGTTGTCCCCAATTTAAACATTTTTTCTAAAAACTGATTTCTCTTCGCCATTATTAATTAGATTAATCGATTGAAATATTTTGTGAAATTTGGCACGGTGTATAATAAAACCTTGTTTGCAAATTCATTTTTGAGGAAAATCATGCATTCATCCAAAGCCGGCCCTTCAGATCGTTCTTCGCTCACCCGTTTTGCCTGGCTGTCAATTGCGGCAGCCATTACCACCATTGCGATGAAATCCATTGCCTACCTGTTGACGGGTTCAGTGGGTCTGCTATCTGACGCCGTCGAATCGATTGTCAACCTGTTGGGTGCAATCATGGCGCTCGGTATGCTGACCATCGCCGCGCGCCCTGCTGATGAAGAACACTCATTTGGGCATAGCAAGGCCGAGTATTTTGCAAGCGTGGTCGAAGGTATTTTGATCCTTGTCGCTGCTGCCGGGATTGCCTATACAGCCATTGAGCGCCTTCTTAACCCTAAACCCATTGAGCAGGTGGGCATTGGTGTACTCGTTTCCATTGGCGCATCGGTGGTTAACTTTGTTGTATCCCGCATTTTGATGACCGCCGCGAAGAAACATAATTCTATTACCCTTGAAGCTGACTCGCAGCATCTAATGACTGACGTATGGACTTCGGTGGGCGTCATCGGCGGCGTGGCATTAATAGCTGTCACCGGCTGGACGCGGCTCGACCCGATTGTGGCGCTCATCGTGGCTGTAAACATTGTGTGGACCGGTATTGGCCTGGTTCGTCGCTCGGTGGATGGTCTGATGGATATCGCCCTGCCGGAAAATGAGCAAAAAGCTGTTGAAACTGTCATGGAGAAATACCGCCAGAAGAAACTGGAGTTTCATGCGCTGCGCACCCGCCAGTCGGCCTCCAAACGCTTTCTATCGGTGCATGTGCTTGTGCCTGGTAGTTGGTCTGTACACGATGCCCATCACCTTGCCGAGGATTTCGAGGGTGATATTCGTGCAGCGTTGGGCGAAGCCATTATCACTACCCATCTCGAGCCAATCGATGACGAGATTTCGATGGATGACGTTCACGATAAGTAAACCTTAGCGGACGATAAAAAGCGAACGACCGGGGTTTCACACCTGGTCGTTCGCTTTTTATTAGGCCTGCATCCCTTCCCATTCATCCAGGTGCTCATCCATTTCTTTCTGGACACTCTCATACTCTTTGCCAAGTTTTACAACCTCGCCCGGGTCAACTGTGCGATTTTCTAATTTGCGGCTTATCGTCGCCAGTTTGGTTTCGAGGCTCGCGATGGCATTTTCCAATTCTTGCATGCGCGCCATCCGGCGGCGTTCTTCCTTGGCTGCCGGGTCGCGGCCCGATGTGGGTTTGCGCGCAGTTTCCACCTGCCGGGCGGCAGTATCTTCCTGGCTTGCCAGGGCTGCCAATCGTTCACGCTCCTCGCGCATCTGGGAGTATGTACCCTTAAATACCGATAACGTCGATTCATCCGGTTGGATTTCCCATATCTGGGTTGACAAAGCATCCACCAAATAACGGTCATGGCTTACCAGCAGGATTGTTCCCGCATACGCTTCCAGCACCTGTTCAAGGATTTCCTGGGAAGGAATGTCCAGGTGATTGGTGGGTTCGTCAAGCAGCAGCAAGTTTGTGTCTTCCAAAGCCAGTTTGGCCAACGCCAGGCGTCCGCGTTCCCCGCCTGAGAGTACTTCCACCTTCTTAAAAGCGTCATCGCCGCTGAAGAGGAATTTCCCCAGGTATTGGCGGGCGTCTGCTACCAGCATATTGGGCGCAGCAGATTGGATTTCCTGGATCAGGGTATTATTCGGGTTCAAACCCTCGTGCGCCTGGGCAAAATAGCCGATATGCAGGCTGGCGCCCAGCAGCACCTCTCCCTGTCGCGGTTCAAGTTGCCCCAGGATTGTCTTGAGAAAAGTGCTTTTGCCCGCCCCGTTTGGGCCAATCAGTGCGCCGCAGTCGGTGCGCCGCAGCTCAATATCCGGGGCAAAGAACAGCGATTTGTCTGGCCAGCCAACCTCCAGGTTGCGGCTGCGGATCACCAATTCGCCCGAGCGTTTCTCGGCGCGCAAGTGCAAGTGCAGCTGTGGCGGGCGTATATCCGGCAGGTGCAAGGCGCGTACCCTTTTTTCGGCTTCATCCACGCTAAAGGGGCTGGTAGTGGTCTCCAGACCCAACTGCAACCAGTTGGTATTGACCGCTGCATCCATGCCAACCTGCTCGATAGCCTGAACAACACGTGTCAGCCGTTTTAACTTGCCCTTGGCTTGCAGTGTATTTTGACCGGCGATATTCTTTTTAATGTATTCCAGGTCTTTGACCAGTTTATCTTTTTCACTTTCAAAGACATCAAAGCGCCGTTCCCAGCGTTCCTGCCGCTGACGTAGGTAATGACTGTAATTGCCGCGGTATTCTTCAATACCCGCTGCGGTCATTTCCAGAATGCCGTTGGCAGCTTTATCCAGGAAGTACCGGTCATGCGAGACGATCACTGCCGCGCCCTCCCATTGAGAGAGGTAGCCTTCCAGCCATTCTACAGCTGCGATATCCAGGTGATTGGTAGGTTCGTCCAACAGCAGCAGATCTGGGTCTGAAAGCAGCAGACGCGCCAAAAAAGCGCGCGTGCGCTGACCCCCCGAAAGGTGATCCAGGCTGATCGTGTAGTCATGCGAGTCAAAACCAAGTCCGGTTAGCACCTGCCGGATGCGCGTCTGGTAGGTGTAACCGCCGCGCCGCTCAAAGTCATGCTGTAGCTCGCCGTATTTTTCCAACACGCTGGCGTCGCTGCCAGCCATCTGGTGCTCCAGACGGTTGAGTTCTTCCTGCTGCTCGATAATATCCGCGAAAACAGTTTCGCATACATCCCACAGCGTGCCTGTCATCTCAAAATCGGCTTCCTGGGGAAGGTAGCCAATCCGGACCCCGCGAGCCTTGTGCATGCTGCCAGAGGATGCGTCATCTTCGCCGGCCAGGATGCGCAGCAGAGAAGTTTTACCGACGCCGTTTGGCCCAACGACACCCAGTCTGGCGCCTTTTTCCACGCCAAAAGACAGGCCCGCGAAAATATCGCGGTGTCCGAAGGATTTGGTCAGGTTTGATACAGTAATAAGTGACATTTAAATTGCCAGTTCCATATAGTTCTTTACTAAACGCGAATTATTATATACTGCCCGTTGAAACAAAAGACAGTTTTGTTTGTTCAAAAAAAGCTGTAATTTCAAAAAGTTGTCGATTTTCGCAAGAACTTGCGCGTTCAAGAAAACTTTGTGCTCCTGCTGTGTTTGCGTATATTTTTATGATGAAAAGTCTATTTCTGTTCCTCAGGTGGTTTCATGGTCTGAAAACTTCGGTAAAGCAGCAGGTCATAAACAATTTTTAACCCGCCGGATAGAAAAAATGGCAGGCTGAACATGCCCGGTATTGTGAACAGCAGCCCTGTCAGGGCTGGTGAGACCGATGCACCTAATGAACGTGCAATCCCGGTTACACCCGAAGCGGCTGAACGTTCATCCGGAGCCACCACTGCAATGGTATACGACTGGCGTGTGGGTACATCCATTTGCGAGATGCTAAAACGCAACAACAATACGAATATTGCCAGTGGCAGGTTTGGCATCAGCGGCACCAGCATTAGCAGGATGTTGGATGGTACATGTGTAAAGACCATCGTGTTGATCAGCCCAATTTTTTTCGAGAGTGGCACAGCCAGCAGCGCTGAGATGCCCGCCAGTATGTAGGCCCCAAAAAAGATGCTGCCAAGCATGCCGGATTCAATCCCGTATTTAACATGGAACCAGTACGCCATCATGCTTTGCAAAATCAGTCCACCTGCAAAGGCATCCAGCGCAAAGAATGCGCTCAGCTTTAGCACCACATCGCGTGATTTATGCAAGCCCAACAT